>JAEULX010000053.1 GCA_016793685.1 Bradyrhizobiaceae bacterium | reverse complement strand
CGAGGGCATGCCGCGCTTGACCAGGCTCTCCAGCACCTGGGTCGCCCAGATCACCGGCACATGCGCCGCCTCGCACAGCCACAGGATTTCTTCCTGCACCTCCGACAGGCGCTCATAGCCGACCTCGACGGCAAGATCGCCACGCGCGATCATCACGGCGAAGGGATTGGCGCCGGCCGCCTGCACGATCAGGTCGGGCAGATTGTCGAACGCGAGCTGCGTTTCGATCTTGGCGACGATCGGCATCGGCGGACGGTTGGGCCGGCGCTTGACGAGCTCGCTTTGCAGCAGCGCGATATCCTTAGGCTCCTGCACGAAGGAATAGCTGACGATGTCGGCGTGCTCGCTGACGAAGTCGAGATTCGTGAGGTCGTCGGGCGTCAGCGGCGAAAGGCGAAGCGCCGTGCCGGGAAAATTGATGCCCTTTTCCTTCTGCAACGGCTGGCCCTCCGGCGGCGTCCGGGCGACTCGCATCACCAGGCCGTCTGCGCGCACCTCGTCGATCACGCCCTGAATCAGCCCGTCCTTGATCGACGCCGCAGCGCCCGCCGATACCTGGTTCATGACCGACGGCATCGTGCAGCTCGTCTGAAAAGCGAATTCGGCGTTCTCCGCGGGTTTGCCGAAGGTGAGAAAGATGCGGTCGCCGGCGGACACGGTCTTGCGGTCAGGCGGCGTCATCACGTAGCGGGTGCGGATCTTGGGCCCGGCCAGATCCATGAGCACGAGACAATTGCGGCCGTTCGCCCGGGCTGCCGCGCGAACATTGGCGATCATGGCCGCCCACACCTTGGCGTCGTCGTGAGCGCAGTTGATGCGGGCGCAATTCATTCCAGTGAGCACGAGGTTCTCCACATGCACCGGGTCTTCGGCAGCGCGGGAGGAGAGCGTGACCAGAATGCGGGTTTCGCGACCGGCGGGCCGGGGGCCAAGCACCGCCTCGGAATGAAGATGCAGCAGGTCCTCGCCGAGCCGAAAGTCTTCGCGCCTCGGACGCAGCGGTTCGTTGTTCGCGTGGCTGATCATCTGCAGATTGGCGATGATCGCATTCAGGGTCGGCATCACCCGGGCCTCGCAGCGGCCCAGCGAGGCGACGCCCCAGGGCGCCAGCGCCGCCTGCACCGGACGCAGGTCGATCCGGCGCAAGGCGACGTAGTGCGCCAGATTCTCGGCGCTCGCGCGAAAATCATCGCGATGGAGCATCGGCTCCCAACGGTGCATCAGCTCCGCGGCGTCTGCTATGACCATATCGCGAATGCGCGTCAGTTCGCGCAGAAGCTCTTTGGGATCGTCGACCTGCATGTGCTCCACCTGTCGATGACATGGGGGAGCAATGTGGAGGTCGACATGACAGGCGTGTGACTTCGGGGCTCCGTTCGCGCGGCAGCCTGCGTGCGCAGCCTGCGCGTGCACGACGCGACGCTGAGATAATACGTTTCTTGGGGCGATTTTGTTCTTGAATTGTTCTCATCGCTGGGTTATCGTTCAGCGGGTTTTCCGAACGGGGATGTACGATGAAGCGGCAGGTCCGGATGCTCGCTTTCGCGGCGTGGGTCAGTGTGGGACTCGTTGCCGCAAGCCCAACGGTTGCGCAGGACCAGCGGCAGAACGAGCCGGGAAAATTTGACTATTACGTGCTCGCGCTGTCCTGGTCGCCGTCATTTTGCGAAGCGAGCGCCGAGCGCCGGTCCGAGCGCCAGCAGGAGCGGCGACGGCCCGACATGCAATGCGGGGCGCGCCCCTATTCCTTCGTCGTTCACGGGCTATGGCCGCAGTACGACAACGGATTTCCCGAGTATTGTCAGGTGCCGGCGCCGCGCCTCAATCGCGACATCGTCTCCTCCATGCTCGACCTGATGCCGAGCCCGCGCCTCGTGTTTCATGAATGGGATCGTCACGGCGTCTGCTCCGGGCTGCCGCCCAACGGCTATTTCGAGGCGGTGCGCAAGGCGCGCGCGACGGTCAAGATCCCGGCCGAATTCATCGACTTGAAGGAGCCGCTCACCGTGACGCCGGTGCAGGTGGAGGATGCTTTCATAAAAGCCAATCCCGGTCTCACGGCGGAAGGCGTCGCGGTGGGCTGCGACAAGCGCCGGCTGCGCGAGGTGAGAATCTGCCTGACCCGCGAGTTCAAATTTCAGGATTGTCCAGGGATCGATCGTCGTAGCTGCAAGAGTGAAAGCCTCACAATGCCGCCGGTTCGCGGGGGATAATTTCGCCGCTCCGCATACGGTATGCATGCGGCATGCATCGGCCGACCAAGATTCGGATGAAGCGGTTTGCCGCCGGCGTTCTCCCGGCCGATAGTTCTGTTCCTGCCGGCAGGAGCAGATGAACTACCGTCACGCCTTTCACGCGGGAAATTTCGCCGACGTGTTCAAACATGCGGTGCTCGTCCGCATTCTCCTGCATTTGCGGGAAAAGCCGGCGGCTTTCCGCGTGATCGACACGCACGCGGGGGCCGGTCTTTACGATCTGACCGGGCCGGAGGCGGAGCGCACCGGCGAATGGCGGCAGGGGATCGGCCGCGTGCGCGCGACGCCGCTTGCTCCCGCAGCCGCGTCCCTGCTCGCGCCCTACCTCGAGGTGGTCGCAGCTTTCAATCCGGGCGGGGCGCTGGCGCGCTATCCCGGCTCGCCGCTTCTGGTTCTTCGCCTCATGCGCTCGCAGGACCGGCTGACGGCCTGCGAACTCGAGCCCTCGGCGAACGCAGCGCTCAAGCGGGCGCTCGCCGCCGATCTGCGCGCGAAGTCCGTTGCGATCGATGGCTGGGTCGGGCTCAACGCGTTTCTGCCGCCCAAGGAACGGCGGGGGCTGGTGCTGATCGACCCGCCGTTTGAACAGCCCGACGAGTTTTCACGCCTGGCGCACGCGATCGTGAAAGCGCAGCGCAAATGGCCGACCGGCATCTACATGCTCTGGTATCCGATCAAGGATCGGCGCGCCGTTACGCACTTTGGCCGCGCTCTGGCAGAAAGCGGGATACCGAAAATATTGCGTGCCGAGCTTTCCATCGGCGGCGGCGCGGACGACCTGGGCGCCGCCGGACTGGTGCTCGTCAATCCGCCTTGGCGGCTCGCCGAAGAGATGGAAACCTTGCTTGGTCCGCTCGCCCGGGTTCTCGCGCGCGGGCCGGGCGGCGGATACGGCCTCGATTGGCTGCGTGGTGAAAACTAGGATGTTTTCAATCCAGCTATGCGCGCCCTCTTGTGGACCGCGGGCTCTATGTTAGTCTTTACTGGGGCTTTGGCGTTCCATCCTGCGGAAAAGCGATGGAGCAAACGAGGCGGATGAAGGCCGACGCTCCCTCGGTCTGCAAAAGGCAGCCGGGCCGTCGCGCCGTGAGGGCCGGCGGCATAAGCGTGGGATTAGGAGCGTCCCGATGGCAATGGGCGGTACCGTCAAATTCTTCAATAGCGAGCGTGGCTACGGATTCATCAAGCCGGACGACGGCGGGCGTGATGTCTTCGTGCACATTACCGCGGTAGAGCGCGCGGGACTTAAGACGCTCAACGAGGGGCAGCGCATTACGTTTGATGTGGAGCCCGACAAGAAAGGGAAAGGGCCAAAGGCGGTCAATCTCGTCGTTTCCTGACCTTTTGCTATCGCCCGGCGCATCCGGAGATCGGAGCGCGTAAAGCGTTCGCTATCACCGCGCGGTCAGTTGATAGGCAATGGCTGACGGTCGCCGGCTTCGCCCAAGCCGGCGCTCGAAGCCTCTCCTTTTTGAAAAAGATGCGCGAGTATCCGGCGAAAGGATTCCGCCTCGCCGGCAAACGCTTTGCCGGTAATCGCTTTGCCGGCAGCCGCCGCTTTTGACGGCAGCCGCGGTTACAGCGCCGGGTCGGGCAGGCCGGCGGCGGTGCAAGCCGCGCTCAGCGTGTTCAGCATCAGGCAGGCGATGGTCATCGGCCCGACGCCGCCCGGCACCGGCGTGATCGCTCCGGCGACCTCCGCCGCCTCGGCGAAGGCGACGTCCCCGACGAGCCGGCTCTTGCCGCCATCGGCGGGAACGCGATTGATCCCGACGTCGATCACGGTCGCTCCCGGCTTGATGAAGTCGCGCTTGCCGAATTCGGGCCGGCCGATCGCGACGAAAAGCAAATCGGCGCGGCGGGCCACCGCGGGCAGGTCGCGCGTCCGGGAATGAGCCACGGTGACTGTCGCGTTCTCGGCGAGCAGGAGGTGAAACAAGGGCTTACCGACGATATTGGAACGGCCGATGATCACCGCTTCCATGCCGGCGAGCGAGGGATGGACGGATTTCGCAAGCCTGACGCACCCTGACGGCGTACACGGCCGCAGACCGGGCAGGCCCGTCGCCAGCAGGCCTGCCGTCAGGGGATGAAACCCGTCGACGTCCTTGGCCGGCGCGACCGCCTCGATCACCTTCTGGGGCTCGATTTGCGGCGGCAGCGGAAGCTGAACCAGAATCCCGTGCACCATGGGATCGGCGTTGAGTTGCGCCACCAGCGCCAGCAGGTCGCTCTCGGAGACGGTCGCGGGCAGCGTGTGGAGCGACGATCGCATGCCGACGGCGGCGGTTTTCGCCGTTTTGTTGCGGACATAGACCTCGCTCGCCGGGTTGCTGCCCACCAGCACCACCGCGAGTCCCGGATCGAGGCCATGCTCCTTGCGCAAACGCGCGACCTCGGCGGAAATCTTCGTCGTAAGCTCGGCGGCTATGGCTGTCCCGTCGATGCGCCGCGCGCTCATTTCGCCTGTCCCCCCGCCGCCACCCCGAGCGCAGTCGCAAGCTCGGACCCGGCCCCGCTGATTTTGACGCGCTTGATCCGCGCGCTTTCGCCCGCCGCTATGGTAACCCGTCCCGCCGCGATCCGCAGCACCTTGGCGAGCAGCGCGACAAGGGCGGCATTCGCAGCCCCTTCGCTGGGGGCCGCCCGTACGCGGGCCTTCAGGACGGCGCGGCCGTCGGCCAGTATTTCGACGCCGTCGATCGCATCGCCCCCGCCCCGCGGGGTCAGTCGCACCGTAACGATCAGACCGTCAGCGACGACCGTCCACGGCTCACCGCCGTCTCCTGATCTCAAATCAAAGCCCGGGCGATATTGGGCAGAACGACCGACTGGATGAACATGATGATCAGGATGACGACCACGGGCGAGATGTCGATGCCGCCCAGGTTCGGCATGAGACGGCGGATCGGCGCCAATACCGGTTCGGTGATCCGGTAGAGGAATTCCGCGATCATCGCCACCGCGCCGTGGCGCGTATTGACGACATTGAAGGCGACCAGCCAGCTCAGCACGGCGGCGGCGATCAGGACATAAACATAAATGGTCAGCAGATAGCTGATGAAGTTCAAAAGCTCGAGCATGACGGGTTCTCGGGTCCGGACTACTGAGGTGTATCCATCCCGCCGCGGTGCGGCAAGCGCCGCGGGCCGGCGGGCCCGGTTAGGCGCGTCTGCACGGTCGCGACGCATTGTCGCCCTGGCCACGCCGGGAGCGGCCGGCTCGCCAGGTCAGAGATAGCTCCACCACCATTCGCGGCGGCGCTGCTTGAGCGCGGCAAACCACCGGCACGGCGGATAGAGCGCGATGACCACGCACAACCATACGCCATAGACGCCCGCGAGGCTCACGCCGTATCCCGCCGGCTTGCCGCCGAACGAGCCGAAAAGCCAGGAGGCGTCGCCGAACGCCACAGCCGCGAACACGACCGCCAGCGCGTGGATCAGAAAAATATGCACGACATAAAAGAAAAACGGAACGCGCCCGAAGGTGATGAGGCAGGCCGCCACGCGTCCGCGCGCATTTACATGCGGAAAGGTGGCGAGCAAGACGAGCGCCGGCCCCAAAGTCATCATCAGATATAGCAGCGAGGGCGGATATTTCTCGCAATTGACGAAGGACAGCGCCGTGGCGAGCGCGCCGTCATGGCCATCCCACCCCGCCGGATCGCCATAGAGGTTGGTCGCGCGCAACACGATAAAGCCTGCCGTAAGGGCTAATCCGAGGCCGAGGAGCCAATGGCGGCGCGCCACGGCATCGAGCTGCATCACCGGGCCGAGCGCATAGCCCGCGGCCATCACGCCCACCCAGGGGATGAGCGGATAAAGTACAAACAAGCGGGTCTCGTCGCTGGCCCATAGCGGGCCAGGCTTATGCAGCAGATTCCAGATGAACCCCGCAGGGCCGAACTGCTCCGCGGCAATGCCGTCGAACAGATTGTGCCCGGCGATCATGACAAGCCCGACGGCGGCAATCGCCCACCGCGGCAGATAAACGAGCCCTGCCAGGATCACCATCGACGCGCCGATCGCCCAGATCACCTGGCCGGTGAAGTGCGTGATGTTGAGACTGAAGCTCCAGCCCAGGCGCACGACCGTGAACTCGATCAGGATGAGCCACAGACCGCGTGTCAGCAAAAAGCGGCTGAGTGAGCCGACGCTGCGTCCTCGCGCGCCATAGAGATAGGCCGAGATGCCCGCCAGAAAGATGAACACGGGCGCGCAGAAATGGGTGATCCAGCGGGTGAGGAACAGGGCCGGTTCGGCCACATCGCGCGGATTGGCCCCGCTCGCCCCGAAAAAATCGCGCGTGTGATCGAGCGCCATCAGAACGATGACGAGGCCGCGCAACAGATCGATCGAATCGAGGCGCTGCGGGCCGGCCGCGCTTTGCGCCGGGC
>JAEULX010000038.1 GCA_016793685.1 Bradyrhizobiaceae bacterium | reverse complement strand
AAATCGCACGCGATCGGCCTCGTGGTCGTCGGGCCGGAAGCGCCGCTGGTCGCCGGCATCGTCGACGATCTCGCAGCGGCGGGGATCAAGGCCTTCGGACCGACCAAGGCGGCGGCGCGGCTCGAAGGCTCGAAGGGATTCGCCAAGGATCTCTGCCGCGCCCACAACATTCCGACCGCAGCCTACGAGCGCTTCGCGGAGGCCGCGCCCGCCAAGGCGTATGTGCGCGCCCGCGGCGCTCCCATCGTCGTCAAGGCGGACGGCCTCGCCGCCGGCAAGGGCGTCGTCGTCGCGACAACGGTCGCCGAAGCGGAAGCCGCCATCGACATGATTCTCGGCGGCGGCCTGGGCGCGGCCGGCGCCGAACTCGTGGTCGAGGAATTCCTCGAGGGCGAGGAAGCCTCGTTCTTCGCCCTCTGCGACGGCGAAACCGCGCTGCCGCTTGCCTCGGCCCAGGACCACAAGCGCGTCTTCGACGGCGACCAGGGCCCCAACACCGGCGGCATGGGCGCCTATTCGCCGGCCCCGGTGATGACCGAGGAGATGACGCAGCGCACGTTGGACGAGATCGTGCGACCGACGCTGCGCGCGATGCAGGCGATGGGCGCGCCCTTCAAGGGCGTGCTGTTCGCCGGATTGATGATCACGCCCGCCGGCCCGCAACTGATCGAATACAATATCCGCTTCGGCGATCCCGAGTGCCAGCCGCTCATGCTGCGGCTCAAGTCCGATCTCGTGCCTGCGCTCATCGCCGCGTGCGACGGCGTCCTGAAGAGCTTCGATCTGCGTTGGCATGACGACGCCGCGCTGACGGTGGTGATGGCGACCAAGGGCTATCCGGGCGCCTTCGCCAAAGGGTCGATCATCGCAGGGTTGGACGATGCCGCCGCCGTTGAGGGCGTGGAGATTTTCCACGCCGGCACGGGGCTGAGCGCGGATGGGCGCCTCGCCGCGAACGGCGGGCGCGTGCTCGGCGTCTCGGCGATCGGCAGAACGGTCGCCGAAGCGCAGGCGCGCGCTTATGCGGCAGTCGACAAGATCAGCTGGCCGGACGGCTTTTGCCGGCGCGACATCGGTTGGCGCGCAGTCGCGCGCGAGGGCACAGGGATGCGCTGACCGATCAAACAGGCTTTCCGATAAGGACCCAGTCACCGCGCTGCAAATAAGGCCACTCCCCCATGCCCGATCTTGCCGACCTCTATCCCGGCTATGCGGCCCATTGGATCGACACCTCGGCGGGGAAGATTTTCGCCCGCACGGGGGGCGAGGGTCCGCCGCTCCTGCTCCTGCACGGCTATCCGCAGACCAATGTGATCTGGCACAAGGTCGCGCCCATCCTGGCGCAACATTTCACCCTTATCATGCCCGACCTGCCCGGCTACGGCTGGTCCGCGGTTCCCCGCGCGGGGCCCGATCATGCGCCCTACACCAAGCGGGCGATGGCGATTGCGATGATCGACCTGATGGAAGCTTTGGGATTCGCCCGCTTTGCCCTCGCCGGGCATGACCGCGGCGGACGTGTCGGCTATCGCCTGGCGCTCGATCATCCCGGCCGGCTCGCCAAGCTCGCGGTGCTCGACATCGTTCCGACCTACACGATGTGGCACAGCATGGACCGCACGCTCGCCTACAAGGTCTGGCACTGGACCTTCCTCGCCCTGCCCGCGCCGTTCCCCGAAACGCTGATCGGCAAGGACCCGGTCTATTATCTCGACTGGAAGATCGCGAGCTGGACCAAGAGCAAGGACCTCTCCGCGTTCGATCCCCGTGCGCTCCTGCATTATCGCGCCTTCTTCCAGGATCCCTCGCGCATCCACGCGACCTGCGAGGACTACCGCGCCGGGCGCACGACCGACCTTGCCTTCGACGAGGCCGACCGCGCGGCGGGCAAGGTGATCGACTGCCCCGTGCTCGCGCTGTGGGGCGCGGCCGGCATTCCGAGCGAGAGCGGTCCGCTCGCTACTTGGCGCGAGTGGGCGAAGGACGTGCGGGGAATGGCGATCGATTCCGGGCATTTCCCTGCCGAAGAAAACCCCGAACCGACGGCGAAGGCGCTGATTGATTTCTTCGCCGGACCGTCATGAAGACGCTTGCGCTCGCGCTCGGGGCGGGGGGCGCGCGCGGACTGGCCCATATCGCGGTGCTCGAGGCGATCGACGAGCTTGACGTCAAGCCCGTCGTCATCGCGGGGTCGTCGATCGGCTCGGTGATCGGCGCCGCCTACGCCTCCGGACTGAGCGGCAAGGCCATCCGCCGGCATGTCGTCCGCATCGTGCATGACCGTGCCGACCTGATCCGCCGCCTGCTCGGCGCGCGCGCGGCGCCGTGGTCGAGCTTTCTGCGCCGGCCGCTCGGGCAGAACCCCGTGCTGCTCGATGGCGACCGGCTGTGCGCGGCGTTCCTGCCGGAAGAAGTGCAGGACGATTTCGCCAAGCTCCCGATCCCGCTGCTGCTCATCGCCAGCGACCTGTTCACCCGCGAGGAGGTCGTGTTCACCGAGGGCCCGCTGCGCCCGGCGGTCGCCGCCTCGATGGCCATCCCCGGCCTGGTGCGGCCGGTGGAGCACGGCGGCCGCGTGCTGGTCGACGGCGCGGCCGTCGATCCCCTGCCCTTCAGCCAGCTTATCGGCCGCGCCGACATCATCCTGGCGGTCGACTGCGCGGCGGGACCGCGCGGCACCGGCGACGTGCCCGATCCATGGGACACGGTGTTCGCCACCATCTCCATGATGGGCCAGACCATCGTCGCCGAGAAGCTCAAGACGTGCGCGCCCGACCTCCTGGTCCGGCCGCATGTCGCGAACTTCCGCATGCTCGAATTCCTCAAGGCGAGCGCCATCATCCGCGCCGGCGAACGCATCAAGGAAGAAGTGAAGAAGGAACTCGCGGCGCTGCTGGAAAAGTGAGCCGCCCGGCTTGAAGCAGCGCGGCGGCCGTCACCGCCGCGCGCGGAAGAAATCCCTCAACAATGCTGACGCCTCCGCTTCGCCGATGCCGCCATAGACGTCGGGACGATGGTGGCAGGTGGGCGACGCGAAGAACCGCACGCCGCTGTCGACCGCCCCGCCTTTCGGATCGGTCGCGCCGTAGTAGAGCCTGCGGATGCGCGCAAACGACATCGCCGCCGCGCACATCGCGCAGGGTTCGAGCGTGACATAGAGATCGCAATCGACAAGGCGCTCGGAGCCGAGCGCGGTGCTTGCCGCGCGGATCGCCAGCATTTCCGCATGCGCGGTCGGATCGCGGTCGGCGAGCGTGCGGTTGCCCGCGCGCGCGATCGCCTCGCCGTCATGGACGATGACGCAGCCGATCGGCACCTCGCCCGCCGCCGCCGCGGTGCGCGCCTCGTCGAGCGCCATGTCCATGAACGATCGTTGCATCGCGCTAACGCCCCGCGCAGAACTCTGGTATCAACCCTCCACCCCGTCCTTACAGCAAGCGCCACCATGTCGCGAAAAATTCCGCATGCCGAATCCACGCGCGCTGCGCGCCCGGCCAAGCCGCGCAGCGGCGAGCGCATCGCCAAGGTGATCGCGCGCGCCGGTCTGTGCTCGCGGCGCGACGCGGAGGACTGGATCACGGCGGGCCGCGTCGCCGTCAACGGCGCGCTCATCGCGTCGCCGGCCGTGACCGTCACCGCGCAGGACCGCGTCGAGATCGACGGTAAGCCGCTGCCGCAGCGCGAGCGCACGCGCCTGTTCCTCTACTACAAGCCGGTCGGGCTCGTGACCACGACCGCCGATCCCGAGGGGCGGCCCACGATCTTTGATGCGCTGCCGAAAACGCTGCCGCGGCTCGTCAGCGTCGGCCGGCTCGACATCAATACGGAAGGGCTGTTGCTGCTCACCAATGACGGCGGCCTCGCGCGCGTGCTGGAGCTGCCCGCCACCGGGTGGCTGCGGCGCTACCGCGTGCGCGCCCATGGAGCGGTGGACCAGGCCGCGCTCGACGGACTGCGCGCGGGCACCACCATCGACGGCGTCCATTACGGCCCGATCGAGGCCACGCTCGACCGGACCCAGGGCGCCAATGTGTGGCTCACCATGGCGATCCGCGAGGGCAAGAACCGCGAGGTGCGCAATGTGGTCGATTCGCTCGGGCTGCAGGCGAACCGGCTGATCCGCGTCTCCTTCGGCCCGTTCCAGCTCGGCGAGATGGGCGAAGGCGAGGTCACGGAAATCAAGACGCGCGTCCTGCGCGAACAGCTCGGCGAGCGCGTCGCCGCCGAAGCCGGCTGCGACTTCTCGGCGCCGGTCACCCAGCGCGAGCCGGACGAAAAGCGCGCGCCCCCGCCGCAGCGCGCCGAGCCGCGCGGACGCGGCCCGCGCGAGATGCACGAACGACGCGGCAAGCCGCATGACCATGCGCATGGCCACGGCGAGCGCGCCGGCCGCCCGCAGCGGGAGCCCGGCCGCGGGCGCACCTTTTCCCGTCAGCGCAAGCGCGCCGACGACGAACAGCAGGAAAAGCCGCAGGGACGGCCGCGGCGCGGCCATGCCTGGCGCGCCGAGGATGCGCCGCTCGGGCGGCATTATCGCGGAGCGGGCAGCAAGACGCGACAGGGCGACGAAGCGCCCTCCGGTCCGAAGCGCGCCGGCCTCATCGCCGACCGCAAGGGCCGCCGCGTGCTGGTCGAGCGGTTCGGCGAGAGCGCGCCGAGCTCGCAGGAGCGCACACAGCGCCCCGCAGCAACGCCGTCAAAGCGCTTTCAGCCGAGCGGGCGAAACCGAATAGCGGAGCTCAAGTCGCGGCCGCGAAAACCGTTAGCCACCTCCCCCCTTGAGGGGGAGGGTTGGGGAGGGGGGTCGCTTGCCGCCGCCGGTGGCCCCCCCCCCCCCGGGCGGGCCCGACCCCACCCCCCCCAACCGGGGGGGGGGGGAAAATGTTT
>JAEULX010000036.1 GCA_016793685.1 Bradyrhizobiaceae bacterium | reverse complement strand
TGGGCGGCGTAGTCCGGCACGCCGAGCTTGATCAGCGCGGGCGCCGCGATCACCGCGCAGATGATGTACGAAGCCGTCACCGGCACGGCGAGGCCGACGATCCACACGATCAGCGCCGTATAAAGGGCGGTCAGCAGCAGGCTGTTGCCGGCGTAGGCGAGCACGATCGAGGAGAATTTCAGCCCGAGCCCGGTAAGGGTGACGACGCCGACAATGATGCCGGCGGAGGCGCATGTCGTCGCGGCGTTGAGCACGCCGGTCGTGCCATCGGCGAGCGCCCGCACGAGCTTGCGCGGATAGAGCGCGGTGTCGGGCCGCAGGAAGCTCAGGCCGAAGCACAACAGCGTCGACCAGAACACCGAGAGCATCGGCGAATAGCCGGCGACCATGAAGGCGATGACGGCGATGAGCGAGGTGAAGTGGAAACCGTATCGCTTGAACATCCCCCACGGCGTCAGCGTCTGGTCATAGGGCACGACCTTCGCGCCGAAGCGGCGGGCGTCGATCTCCACCATGAACAACAGCGACAGGTAGTAGAGACATGTCGGGATGGTCGCCATCGCGATCACGTCGAGGTAGCTGATCTTGAGAAACTCGGCGATCAGGAAGGCGGCGGCCCCCAGCACGGGAGGCGACAGGATCGCGCCGAGGCCGCCGGCCGCGAGCAATCCGCCGGCCGCATTCTTCTCGAAGCCCGCGCGCGCCATCATCGGATAGGCGACCGCGCCGATGGTCACGGTGGTCGCCACCCCCGATCCGGACGGCCCGCCGAGCAGGAACGACGAGAGCACGACGGTGCGGCCGGCGCTGTTCGGCTTGCCGCCCATCAAGGCGAGCGAGAAATCGATGAAGAATTTTCCGGCGCCCGAGTGTTGCAGGAAGGCGCCGTAGATCGTGAACATGATGATCAAGGTCGCCGACACGTCGACGGCGACGCCGAAGATGCCCTCGAGCGTGATGAACAGGTGGCCGACCAGCCGCGCCACGGTATAGCCGCGATGGGTCCAGGGCGGCGGCAGATAAGGCCCGAGCATCGCGTAGGCGATGAACAAGAGCGCGACCACGGGCATGATCCAGCCGGTGGTGCGGCGCGTCGCCTCCAGCAGCAGCACGATGAAGATGATGCCGAGGATAACGTCGAGCTGGTCGGGAATGGCGGCGCGGTCGGTGAAATCCTCGCCGCCCCACAGCGCATAGCCGAGGATCGCCACCGAGGCGATCGCGGCGACCACATCCCACCAGCGGATATGATTGCGGAACCGGGCCGCCATCGGAAACAGCAGGAAGGCCAGCGTCATCACGAAGGCGACGTGGATGTAGCGCAGCGGCTGGGTGGGGACGATCTCGTAGGCGGCGTAGAGATGAAACAGCGACGAGGCGACCGCGATGGTCGTGACGATCGTGCCGGCCCAACCAAAGAGGCGGTTGGCCGCCCCCTCCTCTTCCTCGACATAGGCCTCCGCCTTGCGGAGCTGCTCCTCGGTAATTCCCTCGGGTGGCGCCGCCGGATCGTCTGACCGTTCCTCGGTCATGTCATGTGTCCCCCGGAGCATCCGCCTCCCCGCAAAATGGAGAGGAGGGCATGCGTCGATCATGCTGAGCTAGCGCGATCGGCGCAAAGGCGGCTCGCGCAGCCCAAAATTCATGACGCCGAGTGTCGTGCACCAAGCGCGGCTGCGCAAGCAAAGAAGCCGGGCGCGGCTGCGCAAACAAAGAAGCCGAACGCGGCTGCGCAAACAAAGAAGCCGAACGCGGGAGCACCGCATTCGGCTTCTTGCAGGTCGAAACGTCGATCGTGAGAGCGAATTCCGCAGGGCGGAATTCTATGCCCGTCCGTCAGGAAACGTAGGCTCCGGCGAACCGGGACTGGTTCGCCGGAGAGACTTGGGCGCGATCACACCGTGCCGGAGCCGCCGCCGCCGAGGGCGGCCTGGGCCGCGGCAAGGCGCGCGATCGGAACGCGGAACGGCGAGCACGACACGTAGTTCAGCCCGGCGTTATGGCAGAACACCACCGAAGAGGGGTCGCCGCCGTGTTCGCCGCAGATGCCGAGCTTGAGGTCCTTGCGGGTCTTGCGGCCGCGCTCGGCGGCGATCTTGACCAGTTCGCCGACGCCGTCCTGGTCGAGCGACACGAACGGATCGACGGTGAAGATCTTCTTGTCGATGTAGTGGCCGAGGAACGTCGCGGCGTCGTCGCGGCTGATGCCGAACGTCGTCTGCGTCAGGTCGTTGGTGCCGAACGAGAAGAACTGCGCACCCTCGGCGATCACGCCGGCCTGCAGCGCGGCGCGCGGCAGCTCGATCATGGTGCCGACCTGATAGTCGATCTTGACCTTGCTTTCGTCCATGACCTGCTTGGCGACCGCGTCGATCCGTTCCTTCACGAGGTCGAACTCGGCCTTGGAGCCGACCAGCGGGATCATCACCTCGGGCACCACCGGCTTGTTCGTCTTCTTGCCGGCCACGACGGCCGCTTCGAAGATTGCGCGAGCCTGCATCTCGGCGATTTCCGGATAGGCGACCGCGAGACGGCAGCCGCGGAAGCCGAGCATCGGGTTGAACTCGTGGAGTTCGCGCGCCCGGTCCTGCAGCTTCTTCGGGTCCGCCCCCATCGCCTTGGCGACTTCCTCGATCTCCGCTTCGGTGTGCGGGAGGAACTCGTGCAGCGGCGGGTCGAGCAGGCGGATCGTGACCGGCAGGCCCTTCATGATCTCGAACAGCTCGACAAAGTCTTCCCGCTGCATCGGCAGGATCTTGGCGAGCGCCGCGCGGCGCTGAGCCTCGTCGTCCGCGAGGATCATCTCGCGCACGGCGCGGATGCGGTCGGCCTGGAAGAACATGTGCTCGGTGCGGCACAGTCCGATCCCTTCGGCGCCGAACTTGACGGCGACGCGGGCATCCTCCGGCGTTTCGGCATTGGCGCGGACCTTGAGCGTGCGCACCTTGTCGGCCCAGCCCATGATCGTGGCGAAGTCATCCGACAGCGAGGGCTCCTGCATCTTGACCTTGCCGGCAAGCACCTGGCCGGTCGAGCCGTCGATGGTGATGATGTCGCCCTTCTTCAGGGTCATGCCGCTCGCGGTCAGCGTCTCGGTCGCGTAGTCGACGCGGATGCTGCCGGCGCCGGCGACGCACGGCTTGCCCATGCCGCGGGCAACCACCGCCGCGTGCGAGGTCATGCCGCCGCGGGTCGTCAGAATGCCTTCGGCGGCATGCATGCCGTGGATGTCCTCGGGGCTCGTCTCGACGCGGACCAGCACGACGTTGTGGCCCTGGCCTTTGAGCTGCTCGGCTTCGTCGGAATCGAAGACGATCTCGCCGCAGGCCGCGCCGGGCGACGCCGGCAGGCCGGTGCCGATGACGTTACGATCGGCCTTGGGGTCGATCGTCGGGTGAAGGAGCTGATCGAGGGACGCCGGTTCGACGCGGGTGACCGCCTCGTCCTTGGTGATCGTGCCCTCGTTGGCGAGCTCGACGGCGATCTTCAGGGCCGCTTTTGCAGTGCGCTTGCCATTGCGGGTCTGCAGCATCCACAGCTTGCCCTGCTGGACCGTGAACTCCATGTCCTGCATGTCGCGGTAGTGCTTTTCCAGCTTGGTGTAGTACTTCACCAGGTCGCCGTAGGGGGCCGGCATCGCCTTTTCCATCGACGGCTTGTCGGACCCGGCTTCCTTGCGCGCGATCTCGGTGATTTCCTGCGGCGTACGGATGCCCGCCACCACGTCTTCGCCCTGGGCGTTGATGAGGAATTCGCCGTAGAGCCGCTTGTCGCCCGTCGAGGGGTTGCGGCTGAAGGCGACGCCCGTCGCCGAGGTCTCGCCGAGATTGCCGAACACCATGGCCTGCACATTGACCGCGGTGCCCCACCAGTCCGGCACGCTGTTCAGCTTGCGGTAGGTGATGGCGCGCTGGTTCATCCACGAGCCGAACACCGCGCCGATCGAGCCCCACAACTGCTCATGCGGGTCCTGCGGGAACGACTTCTCGTGCTCGCGCTCCACCCGCTTCTTGTACAGCTCGACGATGTTCTCCCAATCCTTGGCGTTGAGATCGGTGTCGAGCTTGTAGCCGTGGCTTTCCTTGTAGGCGTCGAGGATTTCCTCGAAATTATGGTGCGCGATGTCGAGCACGACGTTGGAGTACATGTTGATGAAGCGGCGATAGGAGTCGAAAGCGAACCGCCGGTCGCCGGAAATCCGCGCCAGAGCCTCGACCGTCTCGTCGTTGAGGCCGAGGTTCAGCACGGTGTCCATCATGCCGGGCATCGAGGCGCGGGCGCCGGAACGCACGGACAAGAGCAGCGGATCGTTGGGATCGCCGAACTTCTTGCCCATCACCTTGCCGACGTAGTCGAGCGCCTTGTCGACCTGCGCCCGCAGATCCTTCGGATAGGTCTCGTTGTTCTGGTAGAAATAGGTGCAGACCTCGGTGGTGATGCTGAACCCGGGCGGAACCGGGAGACCGAGATTAGCCATTTCGGCGAGGTTGGCGCCCTTGCCGCCGAGCAGGTTCTTCATCTTCGCGGCGCCTTCGGCCTTGCCGCCGCCGAACGTATAGACCCACTTCCCCTTGATCGCGCCCGGCTCGCCCTTCGGGGCGGTGCGCTTGGCGGCCGTGGCGGTCGCGGCGGCGCGCTTCGGAGCGGGCTTCGCTTTCAGCTTCTTGGCGGGAACCGCCTTTGCCGCCGGCTTTGCGGGCCGCTTGGCTTTGGCGACGACTTTCACGGTGGCTTTGGGCTTGGCTTTTGTCGCGGTTCTGGCCGCGGACCGTCCGGCTTTTGCTTTTGCACTTGTCGTCGATCGGCGGCTTGCTGTCTTGGTCGATTTAGCCATTGGGTCTCGCTCCATTTGCGACTCGGCGGGCATGGAAAGCACCTCTGAGGCGAACGCGCAAGCCCGCACGTAATCCTGATAGACGGGCTCTATGACGCTCGCACTGCAGCAGTGCGCGGGTAAACTTCACATCACTTGATCAGGCCGAGGCCGACAATGCCTACGACGATCAAGTAGATGGCGACGATGTAATTGAGCAGCCGCGGCATGATCAGAATGAGGATGCCGGCGCCAAGGGCGATGAGCGGCTGAAGGTGGGAGATTGACAGGTCCATGTCGACCCCTTCGGGACGGGTGGTGAACAAAGCGATGCCCAGGGAATGAGCATCGGGGCGTGTTCGGCCGCGGATGCGCGGCGCGAATGTTTCATGCGATCATCCCTCGATCTTGGAGAAGTCGGCGACTGCGAGCGTCGCCGCGCGGATCTGGTTGAGCAGTCTGAGCCGGTTTTCCCGCAACTTCTTTTCCTCCCCCCCGCCGTCGACGTTCACCGTCACTTTGTCGAAAAAGGCGTCGACATGCGGGCGCAGCACGGCCATCGCCCGCATTGCAGCAGCGAAGTCCTCGCGCGCGACCGCAGCGTTCGCATCATCCTTGGCGATGTCGATCGCACGCGCAAGCTCCCACTCTTCCGCCTGGCGATATAGTTCCGGATCGGGAGCGCCTTGGTAGCTCGTCTTGTCGCGCTTTTCTTCGATGCGGATGATGTTGGTCGCGCGCTTATAGCCCGCGAGCAAGTTTTTTCCATCATCGCTCTCCAAGAATTGTCCTAAAGCCTCGACGCGGCGCACGATCAGCAGAAGGTCGCGAACGTTTTCCGTCCCGGGAATTTTCTGAGCAGATCGAATTCCCTGTAGGAAAACCGCATCGACGAGATCGTGTCGAGCGCCCTGGTCTCTTAGCTGAACCTTCAGTCGATCTCCGATAAAGTCGAGCAAACCAAATACGGTAGAAGCCCAGTCGTGTTTTGGGAATCTATCCGAATGCTCAATCAATATGCTGGTCAGATTTACCCGTTTTGAGTTTTCCAGAATTAACCTGATCACGCCCAATGCCGCTCTTCGCAGCGCATAGGGGTCCTTGCTGCCGGTGGGTTTTTCGTCGATCGCCCAGAAACCGACCAGCGTGTCGATCTTGTCGGCAAGCGCGACCGCGACCGAGACCGGATCGGCCGGCACGCGGTCGTTGGGGCCGAGCGGCTTGTAGTGCTCCTCGCACGCCGCCGCGACGCTTTCGTCCTCGCTCTGCGCCAGGGCGTAGTACTTGCCCATCAAACCTTGCAGCTCGGGGAATTCCCCCACGACCTCGGTCAACAGATCGGCCTTGCAAAGGCGCGCCGCGCGTTTTGCCTTGGCGACGAGTTCCGCCTTCTCGGCCTCCGAAGCGTTTGGAAGAATTTGCGGCGCAAGCTCGGCGGCGAGCCGTTCGATGCGTTCGATCCGGTCCGACTGCGTGCCGAGCTTTTCGTGAAAGACGATGGTCTTGAATTTCTCCAGCCCGTCTTCGAGCCGCGTTTTCAGGTCGGTCTCGTAGAAGAACTTGGCGTCGGACAGGCGGGCGCGGATCACCCGCTCGTTGCCGGAGACGATTGCTGCACCGCCGTCGGTCGCCTCGATGTTTGCGACGAGGAGGAATTTGGGCGCGAGCTTTTCCTGCTCCCGCTCGCGCACGACGAAGCATTTCTGGTTGTTGCGGATGGTCGTGCGGATCACTTCCGGCGGGATGGCGAGGAAGGCGGGCTCGAACGAGCCCATCAGCGCGACCGGCCATTCGACGAGCCCGGCCACTTCGTCGAGCAGCGCCTCGTCCTCGACGAGTTCGAGCCCCTGCGCGAAGGCGAGCTGGCGCGCCTCGTGCAGGATGATGTCCTTGCGGCGCGCGGGGTCGAGCACGACCTTGGCCTGCTCGAGCTTGCGCACGTAATCATCGAAATGCCGGACCTGGAACGGCTCCGGCGCGAGGAAGCGGTGGCCGCGCGTCACATCGCCGGCCGCAAGCCCATCAACCGAAAACGGCACGATGTCCGGGTCCTCGGTCTCCGGCCCGAAGGTGGCGACGATGGAATGCAGCGGGCGGACCCAGGTGAGCCGGCCGCTGCCCCAGCGCATCGACTTCGGCCAGGGAAACGTGCGGACGACCACGGGCAGTATTTCGGCGAGTACGTCGATGGCGGGGCGACCGGCCTTCTCCACCAGCGCCACGTAGAAGTCGCCCTTCTTGGGATCGCGCTGAATGTGCGCCTCGTCGAGCGAGGCGAGGCCCGCGGCCTTGAGAAAACCCTGCACCGCCGCCGCGGGCGCGCCGACGCGCGGCCCCTTGCGCTCCTCCCGCAGGTCGGGCTGGCGCGCTGGAACGCCTTGCACGAACAGGGCGAGCCGCCGCGGCGTCGCGAACGCCTTTGCCCCCTCGTAGACGAGCCCCGCCTCGACCAGGCGCTCGGTCACCAGCCGGCGCAGATCGTCCGCCGCCCGCGCCTGCATGCGGGCGGGAATTTCCTCGGAAAACAGTTCGAGCAGAAGGTCGGGCATCAGTGCACTTGCTCTTCACCCTCCCCTGGAGGGGGAGGGTCGGTGCGCCATGCGCACCGGGGTGGGGTGATCCTTGATCGGTCTGCGTCGTTGGTGCTTGAAGCGGATCGCCTCAGCGTCGACCGAACCGTACATGGCGGCGTAAATCGAATTCAGAACGGCTTCGCCGTTGTCGACGATATCGTTGTTCCAGAAACGGAGAACCTTGAAGCCCTCGCCTTCCAACCACTTGGTCCGCGTTTGATCCCGGGATGCTCGGCTTCGCAGCGCGTGGTGCGATCCATCGACCTCGATGACGAGGCGCGATGCCAGGCAGGCAAAATCAGCAATGTACGGCCCTATCGGCACTTGACGGCGAAAGTGGGTGCCGGACACCGGCAGTTGGCGAAGCATCTTCCACAGGCGAACCTCTGCGCTGGTTTCGCTGGCGCGAAGCCGGCGCGCGGCGAGGCGTCTAGGTTTGTCTACGGCCCTCAACGCAGTCATAGGTCACCCCACCCCGCTCGCTTCGCGAGCGACCCTCCCCCTCCAGGGGAGGGCGAGAGGACATGCCGCGAACCTGCCCACAGCGGGCGGCCTTCCGCCCTCCTCGGCTGGAGGGCAATCGAACGCGCGTTCCCGCTCACAGCGTCTTGTGGGTGCCGTCGCAGAGCGGCATTTTTCCCGAGCGCTTGCACGTGCAGAACAGGACCTTTTTCGACGCGGGGGCGACCCATTCCATCGGGGTGAACGGGGTGCCCTCGTGCGAGCCGTCGCAGAACGGCTGGGCCTTCGAGCGGCCGCACGCGCACCACCAGTAGGTTTCGCCCGCCGTGACATCGACCGCAATCGGGGCGCGGCCGCCGATCTCAGGCATGGTCTCCATTGCACGATCCTCCCCCATCGATGTTCTTGCCCGCGTGCAACGGGCGCCTGTCGCAGCGTCCGTCGCAACGGTCCGGGTTGCTTTCGGCAGAAGCGCGCCTCACGCCGCGCCCCCGCCGGCCGTCGCAAGCCATGCCTCTCCGCACGCCTTGGCGAGCTCGCGGACGCGCAGGATGTAGCTCTGCCGCTCCGTCACCGAGATCACGCCGCGCGCGTCGAGCAGATTGAACACGTGGCTTGCCTTGATGCACTGGTCATAGGCCGGCAGCGCCATCAGGTGACGGCCCTTGTTGCCGTCGGTCCAGCCGGCGTCGAGGTATTTCCGGCAGGCGCTTTCGGCCATGCGGAACTGCTCGAACAGCATGCCGGTGTCGGCGTGCTCGAAATTGTGGCGGGAGAACTCCTGCTCGGCCTGCAGGAAAACGTCCCCGTAGGTGACGCGCCTGCTGTCGTCGCGGCCGTTGAAATTGAGGTCGAAGACGCGGTCGACGCCCTGCACGTACATGGCGATCCGCTCGAGGCCGTAGGTGAGTTCGCCCGACACGGGCGCGCACTCGAAGCCCGCGACCTGCTGGAAATAGGTGAACTGCGAGACCTCCATCCCGTCGCACCAGCACTCCCAGCCGAGCCCCCAGGCGCCGAGCGTCGGACTTTCCCAGTCGTCCTCGACGAACCGGATGTCGTGCAGCGCGGAATCGATGCCGATCGCGGCGAGCGATTTCAGGTAGAGGTCCTGGATGTCCGGAGGGGAGGGCTTCAGGATCACCTGGTACTGGTAGTAGTGCTGCAGCCGGTTGGGATTCTCGCCGTAGCGGCCGTCCTTGGGGCGGCGCGAGGGCTGCACATAGGCGGCGTTCCACGCATGCGGCCCGAGCGCGCGCAGCGTGGTCGCGGGATGGAACGTGCCCGCCCCGACTTCCATGTCGTAGGGCTGCAGGATCACGCAGCCATAGTCGGCCCAATAGCGCTGCAGGGCGAGGATCAGGCCCTGAAACGAGCGCTCCGGGCGCATATGCGGCGGCAGGGGCGAGGACGCCATGGGGTGTGATAAAGCTGGTGACGGACCGGATGCGGGGGTTCACACGCGAGGCCGGGTCACGAACTTATCCGCGTCGCCCAACCTCGCTCAGGTCGGCGAAACCTATCGGCGGGGGTCGCGGGGGTCAAGCGAGCGGCGCGCGCTTGCTTGCGGCCGCGGCTACTCCGGCCGGTAGACGCCGGTGCGGGGGTCGCGCCGCAGCTTGGGCAGGCGCTCGCGATCGACCCGCTCGGCGGCCGCCGCCGAAACCTGGTCGAGTTCGGCATTGACCCGGCGCCATTCTCTCACCAGCACGCGGGCGAGCGTCGCCGCTCCCAGCGCTCCGAAAGCGGCGGTGATGATCGGGGGGATCGCAAATGGCAGCATCGGGTCTCTCCCCTGGTCTGGGGTCTTCTGTCGCTAAAGCGAATCCCGTTGATAGATCGGGCTTCGCTCCATTCTCTCTGTTTCGTCGCATTTTCTGGCGGCGAACCTGATCCCACGTCGCCTGAAAACGCTCTAAAGCCCGTAACGGGCCCAGATCGCCCGGGTTTCGAGCGCCGAGACGACATCGTCTACAATACTACGATCGGCCCAGGCGAACGTTTCACCGCCGACGCCCGGCGTTCGCCGGCCGAACAGTCCGCGCTCGGGCGCGATCAGCGGGGTCACCACCTGATCGCCGTACCGTTCGCGCAAATGCGAGCGCAAATCGCCGATCCGGTCAACAAGGCCATGTCCGAGCGCCGTCGGCGCCGTCCAGTACTCGCCCGAAAACACGGTATTTTCCGGGCCGGTCAGGCGCTCCCCGCGGCGCGTGCGCACAAGGTCGATGAAGATCCGATGGATCTCCTCCTGGATCGCCTTGATTCGCTGCACATCCTCGGGCTTTTCCGGCAGGAACGGGTCGAGCATGGATTTGTGATCGCCGGCCGTATAGATGCGCCGCTCGATCCCCAGCTTGCGGATCGCCTCCTGCAGGCCGAACGAGGCGCCGATCACGCCGATGGAGCCGACGATCGAGGTCGGATCGCAGACGATCTCGTCGGCCGCGCAAGCGATCATGTAGCCGCCGGACGCGGCGACGTCTTCCACCGCGGCGATGACCGGCACGTTCTTCTCCTCGGCGAGTTGCCGGATGCGCCGGAAGATGAGATGCGACTGCGCCGCCGATCCGCCCGGCGAATTGATCAGGAGCGCGACCGCCTTGATGCGGGCGATCCCGAAGGCGCGGTCGAGCGCGCGCGCGAATCCCGCGAGCGTGATGCCGGGCCGCAGCGGGCTCGCGAAACCGATCACGCCGGTCAGGCGAATCACCGGAACGATGGCCGCATCGGCGCGCCACCGCCGCGGCAGGACCGGGCCGAGCAGGCGTTGGCCGCCCGCCAGGATGCCGCGCAGCGGCGTAGGCTTGGTCGGCGTGGACTTGGTCGGCGCGGTCCCGTTCGGATCGGACATCGGGGGGCTGTCCTTTCTTGCGCGGCTATCGGGCCGCGTCTCGGCCAATATGCAGAGAACTGCGGTTGGATTGCGCCACTCCGGAGCGGACCGTCCCTGTTAGGACGTCCCGACGGGTCGCTCAAGTTACGCTTTATTCACGGTATTCGGGTTGAGTGAACTGCGCGGCGCGGCGCGTCAAGCCAAAGCGCGCGCTCAACTCGGCGTGACCGGCCCGGGCGGCGTGAACCCAGAACGCCGTCGCGCGTTGGGGAGCGCCGGTTCACGGACGATCGGCTTGCGCCGCCGGATCGTCCGACGCCCTGAAAGGTATGTCGATGGAGATCAAGGTCCTCATGCTCGCGAGCCTGTTCAGCATGATCGCCGCGCTCTATCACCTGTCGAACCGTCGGGCCAAGACCGACGACATCGACTGACGAACCCGCTTCCACTGCAAGCCGGCGGGATGGCCGCGCTAATCCGCGGCGAGCGGCAGCGCCGCGCCGGCACGCAGCACCGCTTCGGCGTCCGCCGTCGGTTTGCCCCGTTCGTCGTTGAGCACCAGCGGGGGCAGGATCGTCAGCGGGCCGCGGCTTTCCTTCACCGCACGCACGAGAAGGCGGATTGCCGCGGTGCGCGGCTTGCCGTAGACGGGCAGGATGGCGACCGCGCCGAAGCTTTCGTCGAGCGCCGTCAGAATGTCGGCCAGGCGGTCGGCCGGATGGATCACGGTCAACACGCCCTCGGGACGCAGCAGGCGCGACGCGGTTCGCGTCCAGTGCGCGAGGACGCCCCGCTCCGCCGCGTGCGCCTGCCGGCGATCGGGATCGGGCGACGGCGGCTGCGTCGCCGGATCATGGAAGGGCGGGTTCATCAACACGCGGTGGGCAATGCCGTGGCCCAGTTCGTTCGCGGCGAAAACGGCGGGGGGCGCCATGACGTCGAGCGCCACCGTCGCGATCCGGTCGCCCAGCCCGTTGCGGTCCGCGTTGACGCGCGCGGCCGCGGCGAGCAGCGGGTCGATCTCGATCAGGGTCAGGCGCAGTCCCTCCACCCGCCATGCAAGCGCAAGCCCGGCCGCGCCGACGCCGGCGCCCAATTCGACCGCATGCTCGCCCGCCCGCCCGCCGGTGGCGGCGGCAAGCAGGATGGCGTCGTGGCCGAAGCGGTGGCCGCGCCGCGGTTGCTTCAGCCGCAGCCGCCCGTCGAGCACGGCGTCATCGGTCCAGGCCTCGTCGTGGTCCTCACGTGACATCGCGCCACAGTTCGTTCCCGAGGCCGGCTTCGCGCAGCAGCGTGCGCGCTGCCTCCAGGTGGTCGTCCGGAACCAGGACCCGCCGCGGCAGGATTCCGATCGATCCCTCCAGCACGCTCATGTTCTGGTCGAGCACCCAATGCGGAATTTGCGCCGCTTCCAGCAGCGACACGACCGCGGATACCAGCACCGGGTCGTTGGTGCGCATGATCTCCTTCACGGCTTTATCGCACTCCCTTGCCGGGTCTGGCTTCCCCGGTCGGACGGTTCGGGGCTGGCTGCTCACCGCCATCCTCCCGCAGGCCGAAGCGAACGCCGTCAGGGGCCCAACAACGCACTTGTCTCGTAACCCTAGCATTTCTATTTTGCAGGGTCCCGCGTTGTCGCGGCTTCGGAGTATTGGCTTGGCCGTTGTAATCCCCTTCGAAACTCACACCGGCACGACGATCGACCGGCTGGTGAATCTCGTCGCCGCCGACATGACGCGAGTCAATGCGGCGATCATCAGCTGCACCGGATCCGAGGTGACGATGATTCCCGAGGTGGCCAACCACCTCATCGCCTCGGGCGGCAAGCGGCTGCGGCCGATGCTCACGGTCGCGATGGCGCAGCTGTCCGGATACGGCGGCGACGGCCACGTCAAGCTCGCCGCGGCGGTGGAGTTCATGCACACCGCAACGCTGCTCCATGACGACGTCGTCGACGAAAGCAGCATGCGGCGCGGCAAGCTCGCGGCGCGCATGCTGTGGGGGAACGAAGCCAGTGTCCTGGTGGGCGATTTTCTGCTCGGCCAGGCGTTCAAGCTCATGGTCGAAGTGGGCTCCCTGCGCGCCCTCGAGATTCTCTCCTCGGCCGCCGCAGTGATCGCCGAAGGCGAGGTGCGGCAACTGGGCACCGCCAAGAACACCTCGACCACCGAGGATGAATACCTCGCCGTGATCCGGGCGAAGACCGCCGAGCTGTTCGCCGCCGCTTGCGAGGTCGGCCCGGTGATCGCCGGCCGGCCCAAGGCGGAGCAGGCCGCCTGCCGCTCGTTCGGGATGAATCTCGGCATCGCCTTTCAACTGGTGGATGACGCGCTCGACTACGGCGGGAAGGCCGCGAAGCTCGGCAAGAATGTCGGCGACGACTTCCGCGAAGGCAAAATCACGCTGCCGGTGGTGCTTGCGTTCCGGCGCGGGTCGGAAACCGAGCGCGAGTTCTGGCGGCGCACGCTCAGCCTCGGGGAAGCGGCCGACGGCGACCTCGACCACGCCATCGGCCTGATGTCGAAGCATCGCGCGCTCGACGACACCTTCATGCGCGCCCGCCATTACGGGGCGATCGCCAAGGATGCGCTCGCGCTGTTTCCCGCTTCGCCGATGAAGGAAGCGTTGGAGGAGGCCGTCGAATTCTCGATCGGCCGCACTCACTGAGCCGCGCAAGCGCCTTTCGGGACTACTCTCCCCAAGCCGCAAAGGCTTCGGCAAACGCGCGATCGCCCGCGGCCCCCTTCTCGATCGCCAGGATCGCGCGCCGGCCATTGGCATAGACCACCGGCACGTCGAACCAGGAGCGTTCCTTCAGAAGCTGGATGTTGCGTTGCACGTCGGCTTCCGCAGACGACAACCCGATCAGGAAGAAGCCGTTGGTGACCTTGACCGCGAGCCCGGCGAGCGGGGCGCCGCGGGTCTGCTCGGCCTGCTTCATCAGGATGCCGGGGATGTTGGCGATGGCGCCGTTGGGCGAGTCCGCGGCCGACGAGAACACGATTTCAATGGTATGGCTTGCCGGCAGCGCTTTGTCAGTGTTGCGGCGAAGCGACCATTTCACGGCGATTTTCGGCTCGGGAATTTCGATATCGGCGCGCACCACCACGTCGCCCGCCTGGCCGGGCCCGGCGGCGACCTGTTCGGTGCGCCAAATCGCCGTGCCGACAAAGCGCTTGCCGGAGGGGACGGATGGGTCTTCCTCGTAGAGGACGACGCGTTGGGCCGCCGCCGGTCCCGCCTGGGGGCGGGTCTGCCCCGGCGCGCCGATGCGATCGGTGATCTTGCTGCGCGCCGACGGCGTCGTCGCCTCGGGCTGCGCCGGCGTCGCGGTGGTGGTTTCCTGTCGTTGAAACAGCCCTGAGATCGTCGACCATTGCGAATACAACAAGCCTGAAAGGACCAGCGCGATCAAGACGATGGCGGCGGCGCCCATAAGGCGGCGATTGGCGGCAAACGCCTGGAGCTGGCGACTGACGGTCGAAGCCAGCGCGCCCGCGGTTTCGGCGATGTCGCGGCGCTGCCGGGGCGGCTCCTCGGGGCGCGCGGGAAACGGCTGTTCCGCCGGCTCGGGTTCCTCCGCGGCGACGCGGGAGGGCGGCGGCTCCCTGTCCTTCGGGACGAAAGAATGGTCGGCCGTCTCCGCATGGGGCGGCGGACCGGGCTCGGCGTCGCGCCGGGCGGCCAAGGATGGTTCCGCCGCACCGCCGGGCGAAGGCGCAGACTCGCGCTGGGACGGCGGGGGCCGCAGCCGGAAGCGCCGGCGCGGCGGTTCCTGCGGCAATTCCGGCTCGCTCGGCGGCGGCGCGGACGGTGCTTCCGGCGGTGCAGGGCGGCTGACCGCACGGGCATCCGGCGGCGCGCTCGGGGGAGGGGCGGCGGGTTCCGTCGGCCTGCCCGCCGGCGGCTCGCCGGGCGGCCGCTCGGGAGCGGCAGGCGCTGCTCCGACGCGGGCGCGACGGACCGCCTCGGCCTCGACCTTGCGAATGGCTTCTTCGAGCGCGAGCCGTTCCCGGGTGATGTCCGATTCGCTGAGCGGAGGATTCACCGACCGCAGCTGGTTCACCAGGGCGCCGCGGGCGCGTTCGTAGAGCGTCCGGCGCGTCTCCCCGGTATTCTTCTCAAGGCCTGCTACGGCCTTGGCAATCAGCGGATAGTAGTTGGCCATTACGCCTCATTGCCTTGCAAGTCGCCGCCCCTTGCTAGTTTTCGAACGGGTTCCGCACGAGTATGGTGTCATCGCGCTCCGGACTCGTCGATAGCAAAGCAACCGGGCAGCCCACCAACTCCTCGATCCAGCGGACGTATTTGATCGCCTGCGCGGGCAAATCCGCCCACGACCGCGCACCCGCGGTTTGCTCTTTCCAACCGGCAATCGACTCGTAGCACGGAACGACCTGCGACTGAGCATGCTCGCTCGCCGGCAGATAATCGATGATTCGGCCGTCAAGCCGATAGCCCACGCACACCTTTATCTCATCAAAACCATCAAGAATGTCGAGTTTGGTGAGCGCGAGCCCGTCAATGCCGCTGGTGCGGACGGTTTGCCGCACGAGCACGGCGTCGAACCAGCCGCAGCGCCGGCGGCGGCCGGTGACGGTGCCGAACTCCCGTCCGCGGTCGCCGATCAGCCGGCCGATCTCGTTTTCCTGCTCGGTGGGGAATGGTCCTGCGCCGACGCGCGTCGTGTAGGACTTGCAGATGCCGAGCACATAGCCGATGGCGGAGGGGCCGATCCCCGAGCCGGTCGCGGCCTGGGCGGCGACCGTGTTCGACGAGGTGACGAACGGGTAGGTGCCGTGGTCGATGTCGAGCAGCGCTCCCTGCGCGCCCTCGAACAAGATGCGCTTGCCTTCCCGGCGCTTGCGGTCGAGCAGCGCCCATACCGAGTCCATGAAGGGCAGGACGCGCGGGGCGACTGCGGCGAGCTCGTCATAGAGGGGCGCCACCGCGAACTCCGGGAGATCGAGGCCCCGCCGCAGCGCGTTGTGGTGGGCGAGCAGGCGCTCGAGCTTGGGCTTGAGCGAGGGCAGATCGGCGAGGTCCATCAGGCGGATGGCGCGCCGGCCGACCTTGTCCTCGTAGGCCGGGCCGATGCCGCGCTTGGTGGTTCCGATCCGGTTCGCCGAGGTCGCCGCCTCGCGGATCGCGTCGAGCTCCTGGTGCAGCGGCAGGATCAGCACCGTGTTCTCGGCAACGCGCAGGACCTCCGGGGTGATCGCGACGCCTTGCGCGGCGAGCCGGTCGATCTCCTCGAGCAGCGCCTTGGGGTCGAGCACGACGCCGTTGCCGATGACCGACAGCTTCCCGCGCAAAATGCCGGAGGGCAGCAGCGACATCTTGTAGGTTGCGCCGTCGATGACCAGGGTATGGCCGGCGTTGTGGCCGCCCTGAAAGCGCACCACGATGTCGGCCTGCGCCGACAGCCAGTCCACGATCTTTCCTTTGCCTTCGTCGCCCCACTGGGAACCGACGACCGCGACGTTCGCCATAGGAATCCTTTATCCGTGAGGCCGCGCGAGCGAAAATGGCCTTTTGTTCGCAGCCGCCGATGACAGGTAATCTCCTTCCGATACGGAATGAAGCCGCACCGCGCAAGGCAGGTCAGAAATGCAGCCGCTTGGCCTGCTGCACGTGCGGCAGGGCCTGGACCCGGTCGAGCAGTTCGTCGGGAACCTCGCCGTCGACCTCGATGAGCGCGATCGCGTTTCCGCCGGCCGTGTCGCGGCCGAGGTTGAACGTCGCAATGTTGATCTGGGCGTCGCCGAGAAGCGAAGCGAAGCGGCCGATGAAGCCGGGCTTGTCGACATTGGTGACATAGAGCATCGACGGGCCGAACTCGGCGTCCACCCGGATGCCCTTGATGTTGACGATGCGCGGCCGTCCGTCCGCGAACACGGTGCCCGATACGCTGCGCGTCATCCGTTCGGTCAGCACGGTCACGGTGATCAGGCTTTCGTAATCGCCCGCGGCGTCGCGCGTGACTTCCTCGACCACGATGCCGCGCTCCTTGGCCGAGAGCGGCGCGGACACGAAATTCACGTCGGCCAGCATCGGCCGCAGCAGGCCCGCCACCACCGCCGAGGTCAGCGCGCGCGTGTTCATCTTGGCGACGTGGCCGTCGTAGGCGATCTGCACCTTCTTGAGCCCGGTCTCGGTGAGCTGGCCGGCGAACGAACCAAGCTTTTCCGCCAGCAGGATAAACGGCTTGAGGCGGGGCGCCTCCTCCGCGCTGATGGAAGGAAAGTTGACCGCGTTCGAGATCGCGCCGCTCAGCAGATAGTCGGACATCTGCTCGGCGACCTGCAGCGCGACATTCTCCTGGGCTTCGGTGGTGGAGGCGCCCAGATGCGGCGTGCAGACGACATTGGGATGGCCGAACAGCGGGTTGGTCTTGGCCGGCTCCTCGGTAAAGACGTCGAACGCCGCCCCCGCCACGCGTCCCGCGTCGAGCGCGGCGCGCAGCGCAACCTCGTCGACCAGTCCGCCGCGCGCGCAATTGACGATCCGCACGCTCGGCTTCATGGCGGCGATCGCATCGGCGCCGATGATGTTGCGGGTGCGGTCGGTGAGCGGCGTGTGCAGCGTGATGAAGTCGGAGCGCCGGAACAGGTCGGCAAGCTCCACACGCTCGACGCCGAGATCGCGCGCCCGCTCGGGCGACAGGAACGGATCGCAGGCGATGACCTTCATCCTCAGCCCGTGGGCGCGGTCGACGACGATCGAGCCGATATTCCCGCAGCCGATGACGCCGAGGGTCTTGCCGGTGATCTCGACGCCCATGAAGCGGTTCTTCTCCCACTTGCCGGCCTGGGTCGAGGCGTCGGCCTGCGGAATCTGCCGCGCCAGCGCCAGCATCAGCGTGATCGCATGTTCGGCGGTGGTGATCGCGTTGCCGAAGGGCGTGTTCATCACGATGATGCCCTTGGCGGTCGCCGCCGGGATGTCGACATTGTCGACCCCGATGCCGGCGCGTCCGATCACCCGCAGCTTGGCCGCGCGCTCGATGATCTTCGGCGTGACCTTGGTCGCCGAGCGAATGGCGAGCCCGTCATAGTTGCCGATCACCGCGGCGAGCTTTTCCTTGTCCTTGCCGAGATTGGGCTGGAAATCGACGTCGACGCCGCGGTCCTTGAAGACCTGGATCGCGGCATCCGACAGCGAATCGGAAATGAGAACCTTCGGTTTCATGACAGTCCGTTTGGTGATTATGAGGCGGCCGAGTGAAGATGGCGGGTGGGCGTCATGCGCTTTGGTTTTCGATGACGCAGTAGTGGCGCGAGGTCGCCTCGAAACGCGACAGGAGCGACCGCGCCTGAGGCGGAACAACGGCCGTTTCGTAGCTTTGGCCGGCAAAGGCCTTCACCGCGTCGAGCGAGTCGAACCGCATGACGGTGACGAACTCCTCCTCGTCGGCGACCGAGCGTCTGAGCAGCTCGATCGACTGAAGCCCGGCAATCGAGCGGGCGCGGATGCCGGGAAGTATCTCGTTTCGCAACAGGCGCTCATAGGCGTCGGCATTGGCGCGACTTGCCCATCCGAACCACATCCGGGCGATCAAGATGGCCTCCTGCGCTGGTCAGCCCGTCACGCCGCTTTCGGAAGCGCCGCCTTCGCCTCGGCATAGGCCCAGTCGAGCCAGTGCGTCAGCGCTTCGACATCGCGCGTCTCCACCGTTGCGCCGCACCAGATGCGCAAGCCGGGCGGGGCGTCGCGATAGGAGCCGAGATCGTAGCCCGCGCCCTCCTTTTCGAGCGCGGCGACGATCGACTTGGCGAACGCCGCCTGCGCGTCGGCCGGCCGGCCGGTGACGGCGGGATCGACCACCCGCAGACAGACGGAGGTGTTCGAGCGCGTCGCCGGGTCCTGGGCGAGAAACTCCACCCAGGGCGTGCGCTTCACCCAGGAAGCGATCGCCTGCGCGTTGGCGTCGGCGCGCGCGATCAGCCCGGTGA
>JAEULX010000076.1 GCA_016793685.1 Bradyrhizobiaceae bacterium | reverse complement strand
ACACCTGGGCAATACGGATCGGGCCGCCGAGTTGATCGGTCGCTTCGCGTCCGACGATCACCCCGCCTATATAAGACAAGGTCCGTTCGATCACGAACCACGTCTCTTCCACGCCCTGCCGCAGCGCCGTGATCGGCCCTGACTTTTCGAATCGCACATCGCCCGGCGCCATCGACCGCGTAATGCCCAGCACGCCGATACGATGCATGTTGCCGAAATTGTCCTTGATCTCTTTCAGCGCCGGAATCGCCGACAGCGAGACGACGCGCCCGCCGCGATCAACCTCGACTTGTAGCGTCTGACCCGCGCTCGTTCCAACGATCCGCTGCATGTCGGCAAAGCTGTCGACCCGTCGGCCGTCGATCGACAACACCAGGTCGCCGGGAGCGAAGCCTGCCGTTTCGGCGGCGCTGCCGGGCTGCACCGAATCGACGCGAGCGCTCGTCGATTGCTTGCCGTAAAACATGAAGATGCCTGCAAAAATCACTATAGCTAATATGAAATTTGCAAGCGGACCTGCGACGACAACGGCCGCGCGCGCCGCCACCGGCTGAGTCGGAAAGGCGTGCCGGCGCTCTTCGTCCGTCAATTGAGAGAGGGCGTCCTGGTCGGGCACGCTCGCCGCGTTCTCGTCGCCGAAGAACTTGACATAGCCGCCGAGGGGAACCGCCGAGAGCTTCCAGCGCGTGCCGGTTCGATCGTTGTAGCCCAGCAGCTCGGGTCCGAAGCCGAGCGAGAACACCAGAACCTTGATGCGATACAGGCGCGCAACCAGGAAATGGCCGAGTTCATGGAAGAACACGACGATCGTCAGAACGAACAGAAAGGGAATGATATAGCCTAAGAAACCGAAGCCCCACTGGTTGATGCTTGACGTGATGCTCGAACCCATTTCAGCCTCGTTTCCCGGCCCGGCCCGCCCGCAAGCCAAAACCAGCGCTCTAAAGGCGCATAATTTGGTTAAATTGTCTTTGCGGCTATTTCTGGCAAGAGTTCGCGGGCAAGACGCCGCGCATCCGCGTCGATCGCCAGCGCCTCTTCCATATCGGCGGGCTCGCGCAGCAGGCCGCGCGATCCGCTCGCTCCGAGCGTCGCCTCGACCAATTCGGCGATGCTGCAGAAGCGAAGCGCGCCGTTGAGAAATTCCGCCACCGCCACTTCATTGGCGGCATTCAGGACCGTCGGCGCGCCGCCGCCCGCCCGGAGCGCCTCGCAGGCGAGCCGCAGCGCGGGAAAGCGGACGAAGTCGGGCTCCTCGAACGTGAGGTTCGTCATCTGCGCAAGCCGCAGCCGGTTGGCGCCGTCGATCCGGTGCGGCCACGCGAGGCAATGAGCGATCGGCACGCGCATGTCCGGCGGGCCGAGCTGGGCGACCACCGAGCCGTCGGTGAACTCGACCATGCCGTGGACGATCGATTGCGGATGCACGAGCACGTCGATCTGGTCGGCAGCGAGATCGAACAGATGATGGGCTTCGATGATTTCCAGTCCCTTGTTCATCATCGTCGCCGAGTCGATGGTGATCTTGGGCCCCATCGACCAGTTGGGATGCTTGAGCGCCTGCTCGAGGGTCGCATTACGGATCGCTTCAAGCGACCAGCTCCGGAACGGGCCGCCGGAGGCCGTAAGGATGATGCGCAGCACGGCTTCGCGCGGCCCCGCGCCGAGCGCCTGGAATATGGCGTTGTGCTCGGAATCGACCGGCAGCACGGTCGCGCCCGCCGCGGCCGCCCGGCGCATGAACGCGGTTCCGGCGCAGACGAGGCATTCCTTGTTCGCGAGCGCGACGATCGTGCCGCGTTCGGCGGCGGCGAGGGTCGGCTTGAGCCCCGCAGCCCCCGTAATGGCGGCGATGACCCAATCGGCCGGCCGGCAGGCCGCTTCGATTACGGCGGATTCGCCCGCCCCGGTCTCGATGCCGGAGCCCGCGAGCGCGTCCTTGAGGGCGCCGTAGCAGGCGGGATCCGCGACTGCGGCGAATCGCGCGCCGAGCTCGCGCGCCAATTGCGCGAGCGCCTCGGCGTTGCGGCCGGCGGTCACCGCCTCGATGCGGTAGCGCTCGGGCTGGCGTTTGAGGAGGTCGATCGCGCTCGTGCCGATCGAGCCCGTCGCCCCCAGCAGCGTGATCCGGCGCTCGGAAGTGTCCGCGACCTCGGCGGCGCGCTGCAGAGGAACCGCGCTCATCATCACCACGCGAGCAGTCCGCTGGCGGCGCCATCAAGCCCGCCGCGCGCCACCCCCAGAAGGGCTGCTGCGCCGGCTGCCGCGAGAAAACCGTCGAGACGATCCATCAGTCCCCCATGCCCCGGAATGATCCGGCCTGAATCCTTGACGCCGAAGCGCCGCTTCACGGCCGACTCGAAAAGGTCGCCGCCCTGCGCAACGACCGACAGTAGCAAGGCAAGCCCAGTCGCCGCGAGTATATTTGTCTTTGGCAGATTCAGCAGGTTCGAACCGACCGCTGCGACCGCAGCGCCCGCGGCGACGCCGCCGAGCGCTCCCGCGATAGCGCCCGACCAGGTCTTCTTCGGACTGATCGACGGCGCAAGCTTCGGACCGCCAATCCGCCGGCCGGCAAACAACGCGAGGATGTCGGTCGCCCACACCACCGCAAACAGGTAGAACAACGCGAGCACGCCGAAATCCGGGTGAAGATCCCGGCGCAGCAGCATCGGCCCGGCGAGAACGAGGCCGGCATAGAGCAAGCCCGCCCCGCACCACAGTCTCCGCGTCCCGCCAAGCGCTGCCAGCGCCCCTGCCCCGACGGCGATCACCAGAATCGCCATGCCGGGAAATCCGGACGCGCCGAGCAGGCCGGCGACCGCGAGCACGCCGACGCCGGCGACCTCGGCCGAACGCGGCGCCTTTACGATCTCGGCGGTCCACTCCCAATAGACGATCATCGCGGCAAGGCACCAGACAAGCACGAACGGCCAGCCGCCCAGGAGGACGACGATAATCGCAAGCGGGGCGAGAACGAGGGCGGAGGCGACACGCGCGAGAGCGCCGTCCGCTTGCTTCTTCTCCAGCGGCGGCGACATGGCAGGTCGATGCTCGCTCGCCGTGGTCAGGACCCGGTCCCCGCGCGCGCGGCAAGACCACCGAAGCGCCGTTCGCGGCGGCGATATTCGGCGATCGCGCTTTCGAGCGCCGCCCGGTCGAAGTCGGGCCAGTAGGTGGGGACGAAGACGAGCTCCGAGTACGCCGCCTGCCACAACAAGAAGTTGGAGAGGCGCTGCTCGCCGCTGGTGCGGATGATGAGATCGGGATCGGGGAGGTCCGGCGCATCGAGGTGCGCGGCGATCGATTCGGCCGTGATCGCCTCCGGCGCAAGGCGACCGGCGGCCACCTCGGCTGCGAGCCGGCGCGCCGCCCGGGCAACCTCCTGCCGTGCGCCGTAATTGAAGGCGACGACCAGGGTCAGCCCGGTGTTGCCCCGGGTCAAATCCTCGGCCTCCTGCAGGAGGCGCCCGATCTCGGGGTCGAGAAGGTGTCGCTCGCCGATGATGCGCACCCGCACGTTCTTGTGGTGAAGCTCGGCAAGATCGTTGCGGACGAAGCGGCGCAGCAGCCCCATCAGGTCGCGGACCTCCGCCAGCGGCCGCGACCAGTTTTCCGAACTGAAGGAAAAAAGGGTGAGAATGTCGATGCCGAGATCGCCGGCCGCGCGAACGGTGCGGCGGAGCGCTTCGACGCCGCGCCGGTGGCCCTCGCCGCGCGGCAATCCGCGCTGAGCCGCCCAGCGGCCATTGCCGTCCATGATGATGGCGACGTGACGAGGCGGAGCGAAGGTTTCGCCGCAAACGTTACGCACCGCCTCTATGTGAGACATCGGGGATCTCCAACCGCCCGGTTCAGACGGTCATGATCTCTTTTTCCTTGGCCGCGAGCGCCTGATCGATGTCGGCGATAGCATGATCCGTCGCCTTCTGCACCTCGTCGCCCAGCCGGTCATGATCGTCGCGACTCATTTTTCCGTCCTTTTCCGCCTTCTTGAGCGCTTCCATACCGTCGCGCCGGACATGGCGCACCGCTACTCGCGCCGTTTCCGCGTATTTATGCGCGACCTTCACCAATTCCTTGCGCCGCTCCTGATTGAGCTCCGGCACGCGCAGGCGGATGACCTGGCCTTCGGTGTTGGGCGTAAGGCCGATATTCGCCGCGACAATCGCCTTCTCCACGGCATGGATCGCCCCCTTGTCCCAAACCTGGACGGTGATCAGGCGCGGCTCGGGCACGCTGATGGAGGCGAGCTGATTGAGCGGCATATGAGCGCCGTAGACTTCGGCCTGAATATGGTCGAGCAGCGCCGTTGAGGCGCGCCCGGTGCGCAATCCGCCTAATTCTTGTTTGAGCGACTGCAGGGCGCCCTGCATGCGGCGCTTGAGGTCGGTAACATCATAGGTCGCGGCTGGCATGAACGTTTCTCCCGGAACAAGGTACTGGGCCGGGTCCGGCTGAAGGGACGATCGGCCCGTCGACAACACGAGCTGTCTCGCCGTTGGTCGCCCGTCAGCCGCCGACGATCGTCGCCCGCGCGTGTCCGCGCAAGACGGATTCGACCGCCCCCGGCTCTCGGATCGAAAAAACGATGATAGGTATACGGTGTTCGCGGGCAAGCGCAAAGGCCGTCAAGTCCATGACGCCCAGCTGGCGGTCGATCGCCTCGGCGTGGGTGAGCCGGTCGTAGCGCACGGCTTTGGGGTCGCGTTTGGGATCGGCGCTGTAGACGCCATCGACATTGGTCGCCTTCAGCACCGCGTCGCAGCCCATTTCCGCCGCGCGCAGGACCGCCGTGGTGTCGGTCGTGAAAAACGGGTTGCCGGTGCCGCCCGCCAGCACGAGAATCCGGTTCTCGGCGAGGTGCCGCCGCGCCTGCGGCCGCTGGTAGGGCTCGCAGACCTGGGGCATCACCAATGCCGACATGGTGCGGGCCGGCGCGCCCTGACGTTCGATCGCCGCCTCGATCGCCAGCGCATTCATGGTCGTCGCCAGCATGCCCATGACGTCGGCGGTGGTGCGCTCGACCCCCTCCGCGGACGCCCCGCGCAGGATGTTGCCGCCGCCGACCACGACCCCGATCGTCGTGCCGAGCGCCCGGGCGGCGACCAGATCGGCGGCGAACCGATCGAGCGTGGCAGCGTCGATGCCGAACGGCTCCGGCCCGCTCAGCGCCTCGCCTGAGAGCTTGACGATGACGCGCCGAAAGGCGGGCGTTGGCATCATTGCCTCCGGAGCAACCGCCCGGCGCCTCTCCCCGCTAGCGGGGAGAGGCCGGCGCGGAGCGAGCAACGCGAGAAGCGCTTCGGGAAAGGGGCGTTTCCGTCAGTTTCACAAGGCCCCCTCACGTGCCTTGCGCGCAATCCGGCCTCTCCCCGCTTGCGGGGAGAGGCGATCTGAGAGGATGCGTCGCCGAGGGCGTGGTCGCCAGCTACATGCACAGCAGCGTCAGCGAAGG
>JAEULX010000020.1 GCA_016793685.1 Bradyrhizobiaceae bacterium | reverse complement strand
AGAGATCGGTATTCGGCACCAGCCGGATGCGCTCGCGGAAAGCCGCCGCAGCCGATTCATAATCGCCGGCGACCAGATAGGCCGAGCCGAGAAAATGCATGTATTGGTGGGTAAAGGCCGGATCGAGGCGCATCGCCCGCTCGATGAACGGGATCGCCGCCAGTGGGTTGCCGGAATAAATCTCGGCGAGGCCGCGCGTGCCGTAGGCCGGCGCGTAATTCGGGCTGAGCGCCAGCGTCCTTTCCGTCTCCTGCTTCGCCTGATCGAGATTCCGCGTCCAGATGGCGACGACGGCCGCGACGAAGTGGGCGTACGGAACCGACGGGCCTTTCTCGATCGCGAGCGCCGCGAAGCGCGCAGCGTGGTCCATCGGGTCGGGCGTGTCGGTCAGGCGGTTTTGGAAATCGAAGTTATACGCCATGGCAAGGCCCGCGTAGGGCTCGGCGTAGTCCGGATCAAGCTCGACCGCCCGCCGCAGCAGCGCGACAGCGTGATCGAAAGTCTCGCGATTCCATTGCGACCCACGCAGGAACTCCCGCGCGCGCAAAAAGAGGTCGTGGGCTTCGAAGTTGCTGGTCGGAGCTTCGATGAGCTGCGCTTCCTCGGACGGGGTGAGCTGGACCTTGAGCGCTTCGACGATGCGCCGGGTCACTTCGTCCTGGACCTCGAAAATGTCGGTGAGATCGCGATCGTAGCGCTCGGCCCAGAGATGGGCGCCGTGGGCGCCGTCGATCAGCTGCGCGGTGACGCGGACGCGGTTGCCGACCTTGCGGACGCTGCCTTCCACGGCGAACTTGACCCCGAGCTCCCGGCAGATGTCGGACACGCCGAGCGCCTTGTCCTTGTAAACAAAGCTGGTCGTTCGCGCGATGACGAAGAGACCGGACACCTTGCTCAGATCGGTGATGATGTCCTCGGTGATCCCGTCGCTGAAATACTCCTGGCCCGTGTCTTCGCTCATGTTCTTGAACGGCAGCACGGCGATCGATGGGCGGTCGAGCAACTGCGATGTCGGGCCGGCATTGACGACTTGCGCCGGGGCTTTCGCTTCCGCCGCCCCGGGCCCATCCGCCGTGGTCAGCGAGCTTGCGGCGCCGGCGATTGCGAGACGCCGCACCGCGCGCTGCTGCAGCAGTATGCTGCTCACGACGATTGCGGTCCCGAAAGCGACAAGAACGAGCCGCAGGTCGACGCCCGCCAGCCAAGCGTTATCGAGCGCCGGAAAAAGCCGGAACAGCCGGGCCACCCATTCCTGCGGCGTAAAGCCCGTGGCGGCGATGATCACCCCGGTCGCGATCCACCCGGCGACCGGCCCCCGCATGCGACCGAAAAACTGCCACGCCCGATCCATCAAAACCGTCGGCTCCCTGAGCGGACCACCGTTGGGAGGTGTCTTCTGAGCCTCCATTTAGTGTTTGCCAATATGTCCTGCAGCCGCTGCTGGCAGATTTCATGAGCGGCGGCCGGCGCGGCGAGGGCACCGAGCGATATGCGCCTAAAGCGCGCGCCACATCACGAGCGCATCGACATCGCCGTGCGCCGGGTGGGCGAACGCGCCGGGCAATCGTCCCACGATGGAAAATCCCATCGCCTGCCACAGCCGTACGGCGCGCTCGTTGCTCGCGATCACGAAATTGAACTGCATGGCGCGGAAGCCGCGTTCTTTCGCGCGGGCAAGCGAATGCGCGCACATTGCTCGCGCGACGCCGCGGCCGGTCGCGCCGCCGGCGACCATGTAGCCGCAATTGGCGACATGCGCGCCGCCGCCGGCGTTGTTCGCGCGCAGATAATAGGTGCCGGCAATGGCTCCGGCCTCGACTGCCACGAACACCGCGTGATGCGGCGCAAGCCAATAGGCGAGCGCTGCGTCCCGGCTCATGTCGCGCGGCAATGGATAGGTTTCCCCGGCGCGGATCACCGGCTCGAGAATGCGCCAGACCGGCTCCGCATCCTCAGAATTTGCCGGACGGATGATCATGACGCTTCATCATCCGCCCCCGCCCGGAGCACGGGACCAAAGCACAATCCGCCATGAGCGCCGCCCGCCTTGGCAACATCAACCGGGCGGATGGCGCAGGCCCGGCTACGCCGCCGAGGAGTTGGCCGCCAGCGCGGTCACGCCGTTGGGTATCTCGACCTCGATCTCCAGCGTGGAGACGGCGGCGCCCCGGTCCATCTTGACCTGCACCTTGTCCGCATCGAGTTCGACGTGGCGCGAGATCGCCGCAATGATGTCTTCCTTGAGGGCGGCGATCAGGTCGGAGCGGCCGAGCGGAGAGCGCTCGTGTGCGAGCAGTATTTGCAGGCGCTCGCGCGCAACCGGCGCGGAATCGCTTCGCTTGAAAAACGTCGGCCAGTTGATCATCATGCAGCTCTCCGTCCGAACAGCTTGTTGAGCAGCCCGCGCTTCTCGCTCGGGACGGTGACGTTCAGCTCCTCGCCCATGAGCCGCCGAGCCGCTTCGAGATAGGCGCGGGCGGCCGCGCTCGCCGGATTGTTGAGCACGACCGGCGTGCCGATATTGGAGGCGCGCAGCACGTCTTCGCTCTCCGGAATGATGCCCAGCAGCGGCAGGGAGAGGATTTCCAGCACGTCGCTGATGTTGAGCATCTCCCCGCGCGCGGCGCGGTTCGGATCGAAGCGCGTGATCAGGATGTGCTTGTCCATCTTCTCGCCGCGCTCGGCCTTTTCGGTCTTGGCGTCGAGGAGCCCGATGATGCGGTCGGAGTCGCGCACCGAGGAGACTTCCGGGTTGGTGACGATCACGGCGACGTCGGCGTGCCGCATGGCGAGCGTTGCGCCGCGTTCGATGCCGGCCGGGCTGTCGCACAGGATCCAATCGAAGCGCGAGCGCAGCTCGCCGATCACCCGCGCGACGCCTTCGTCGGTAAGGGCGTCCTTGTCGCGGGTCTGCGAGGCGGGAAGCAGATGCAGGGTCTCGATCCGTTTGTCGCGGATGAGCGCCTGCTGCAGCTTGGCCACGCCCTGGACGACATTGATGAAGTCGAACACCACCCGGCGCTCGGCGCCGAGCACGAGGTCGAGGTTGCGCAAACCGACGTCGAAGTCGACGACGACGACATTCTGTCCGGTTTGCGCCAGCGCCGTCCCGAGGCCGGCGGTGGTCGTGGTCTTTCCAACCCCGCCCTTGCCGGATGTCACGACTACCACTTTGGCCATGTTCGTTCCTTCTCTGCTGCTCTAGTCGAGGGCTGCAATCAGCATCGCGTTTCCGTCGAGCCACGCCTGCACCGGCCGGTTCCGCAGGTCGTTCTCGATGTCATCCACCGTCCGGTAGTAGCCGGCGATGGCGAGAAGCTCGGCCTCCAGCTTCCGGCAGAAAATACGGGCTTTGGTATTGCCGGTTGCGCCGGCCAGGGCGCGTCCGCGCAACACGCCGTAGATGTGGATCGAGCCGCTGGCCACCACTTCGGCGCCCCAGGCGACCGAGCCGAGGATGACGATGTCGCCGGTGGCATTGTGGACCGTCTGGCCGGAGCGCACCGGCGTATCGACGAGGAGCGAGCCCTGTTGCTCGGCCGGTTTCGGCGCCGGCTTGTCCTGGGCTTCCGCGCGCGCCAGTTCTCCGCCCGAAGCGGGACGGCCGCTGACGAGCACGGGCGGCAACCCGGGGCCGAGATCGGCGGCCTGCGCGCCTTCGATCCCCATGATGCGGATGTCGCGCGCCTCCAGTTCCTGGACCAGGAGCGCGATGGCGGATTGGCTCAGCGTCGTGTTTCCAAGATCGAGCACCGCCGGCCGGCCGACGAAAAAGCCGGAGGATCGATCGATCGCGGCGTCGAGGTCGGCCAGCCAATCCGTGATCGGCGGCTCAGGCGCGAGCGAAAAAGCCAAGTAGGATCGTCCGCGGAATCGAACGGGACGCGGGCGCGTTTCGCTTTGCACGGCGTTCATTGGTTACTCGCAGCTCCGGACAGGGGTTTGCGCAGCCCATCCTTTTCGGCACAGCGCTCACGCGACGCCGACGGCAGCACGACTACGCCACGCTGGCGGCGAAGGAGCCGGGTGATTCGCCCCGCGTGAATCACGCGGATCATGCTGGGAGGATTGATTCGCGTAAAGGATTTGGTGCTGGTCATGCACGGCCGCGCTCATCCGGCCATGAAAAAGACGGGTTTCGGCCCGGCGAGCGCATGACTGTGCGCACTGTGGGGGGAGGAGGCGCCGTCGCGGCGGCGGTTCGTCACGCCCTCAGGTGCGCCGTGCGGGGACTGGTTCTCGGCGCAAGCTCCGTGCGTGGCGAGCAATGCCGAAAAAGAAAAGGCCGCCGGGTACGGCGGCCTTGCGCCAGCTCGGTCCGAAGACCGGCGGCAGCGTCGAACAGATTGGGGGGCTGGGGGGTAACCTGTCCGACCTTCATAAAATGCGGGCCGGACCGTTTGGTTCCCACGGCAAACGACGAAATTGTCGCAGCCTCTGGCTGGCCTCGACGCGCCCAGGCGGGCGGCGCCGCGTCACTGCCGATACTGCTGAATCCGGGTCGTGCGCAGCCCGGCCAGGCCGTGGCGCTCGATGGAATACTGCCAAGCTAAGAATTCCTCCACCGTCAGGGTGTAACGGGTGCAGGCTTCTTCAAGCGACAGCAGACCGCCGCGGACAGCCGCGACGACCTCCGCTTTCCGGCGGATAACCCAGCGCTTGGTGCCCGGAGCGGGCAAATCAGCGATGGTGAGGGGGCTTCCGTCCGGCCCGATGACGTATTTTACCCGAGGCCGATGGGGCTCTGTCATGGAAAGAACTCACGCACGATACGAACAAACACGCGCAGACAATACCGGCTGCCGCTTAAGATTTGCCTAAGCGTTCGTGAAAAAAGTGCAAACATTTCAGTGCGATCAGGGGGTGGCAGGCGCCGGCTCGGCAGCCGCGGGCGCGGGGCGCGGCCGTTCGTAGGGTTGCAGTCCTGGCGCAGAGCTGCCACCGCAGAGCTTTGCAGCGGAGGGCGGATTGAAGAAACGTGTGGCTGCATTGGAACGAGCGCCGCATTACCGGCGCGCGGCATCCAAAAAGGCCGCGCGACCGGAGCGTGCCGCGCGACGATGCCTCGCGGGCTGAGCGGCCCAGCGTCATCGGGAATGCTGGCGAGCCGCCATCCGCGCACTTATAGTAATGGCGGACCAACAACTGCGGCGGCAGCCCCGGCCTGCGTGAGCGGGGAAGGCTTCCAGAGGAGCGCGGCGCGCGCCGCGGCGGCTATGCGCAACAGTCTCGATGTCGAAAGCCGGCCGCAGGACACCCGCGTGGTCGTCGCCATGTCGGGCGGGGTCGACTCCTCGGTCACAGCGGCTTTGCTCAAGGCGGAAGGCTACGACGTCGTCGGCGTGACGCTGCAGCTTTACGACCACGGCGCGGCCACCCACCGGCCGGGCGCCTGCTGCGCCGGTCAGGATATCCACGACGCCCGCATGGTCGCGGCAAAGATCGGCATCCCGCATTACGTGCTGGACTACGAAAGCCGCTTCAAGCAGGAGGTGATCGACCGCTTCGCCGAAAGCTATGTCTGCGGCGAAACCCCGGTCCCCTGCGTCGATTGCAATCAGGCGATCAAGTTTCGCGATCTTCTGGTCACGGCGCGCGAGCTTGGCGCGAAGGTGCTCGCGACCGGCCATTATGTCGCGTCGCGCATCGGCCCCGACGGCAGGCGCGCGCTTTACCGCGCCCGCGAAGACGACCGCGACCAGAGTTATTTCCTGTTCGCCACCACCCGCGAGCAGCTCGAATTCCTGCGCTTCCCGTTGGGCGACCGCACCAAGGCGGAGACGCGCGAACTCGCGCGCCGCTTCGATCTGCCCGTCGCCGAGAAGGCCGACAGCCAGGACATCTGCTTCGTTCCCAGCGGTCGCTATACCGACGTCATCGAGCGGCTCATGCCCGGGGCAGCCGAGCCCGGCGACATCGTCGACCTGCGCGGGCGCGTGCTCGGCCGGCACAACGGCATCATCCGCTTCACGGTCGGTCAGCGCCGCGGACTGGGCATCGCTGCCGGGGAGCCGCTTTACGTGGTTCGGCTCGATGCCGGGCAGCGCCGCGTGGTGGTCGGGCCGCGCGAAGCATTGCGCACGACCCGCATGCAGTTGCGCGAGGTGAACTGGATCGGCGACCGCTCGCTCGACGAGGCGCTGGCTGCCGACCGCCTCGAAGTCTTCGTCAAGGTGCGCTCGACCCGCCGTCCGCAGCCTGCCCTGGTGGGGCGGGCCGGCGGCGATGTCGCGGTCGAGCTACTGGTCGGCGAGGAAGGGGTGGCCCCGGGCCAGGCCTGCGTTTTCTACGATGCGCCGGCCGGACAGGCGCGCGTCCTCGGCGGCGGCGTCATCAAGAGCGTGACCTCGGCGGTCGATCCGGTCGAAGCCCATCACCCGCAGCGCCAGGCTGCCGCCGCGGTCCGCGGCTGAGCGGTCGCGGATCCGGGGGCATCGATGGGTGAGGAACTCGACCGGGACTCGATCGCGAAAGCCTATGCGCGGTGGGCGCCGATCTATGATCTCGTGTTCGGAAGCGTGTTCGAGCGCGGGCGCAAGGCGGCGATCGTAGCGGCCGAGCAGATCGGCGGACGCATTCTCGAAGTCGGTGTCGGCACCGGCATTTCGCTACCCGACTACAGCCGCGCCAACCGGCTGGTCGGCGTCGATATCTCCGAGCCCATGCTGCGCAAGGCGCAGGGGCGCGTCGCCGAGCATGGACTCGCGAATGTCGACACGCTCGCGGTCATGGATGCCGAGCGCCTCGGCTTTCCCGACGGCTTTTTCGACGTGGTGGTCGCGCAATACGTGATCACGACCGTTCCCGATCCGGAGGCGACGCTCGACGAGTTCGCCCGCGTCACCCGGCCCGGCGGCGAAATCATTCTGGTGAATCATATCGGCGCCGAGGCCGGGTTGCGCCGCGCTTTCGAGCAATGGTTCGCGCCGCTCGCGCGCCGGCTGGGCTGGCGCCCGGAATTCCCGTTCGAGCGCTTGCGCGCCTGGGCCGACCGCGCCTCCGGCGTGCAGGTCATCGAGCGCCGGCCGATGCCGCCGCTCGGCCATTTCTCCCTCATCCGCTTCGGCAAGGACAGCCGGAAGGGCGGAGATGGACGGGGACGTCTTGAATCAGCGCGTGCGTAAGTTCCGCGCGCCGCACGCCGGCATGGCGCAGCGCGTGATCGCGCTGGCGGTGCCAAGACTAAAGCCGCCGGTAATCGGCTGGAGGGCGCGCTTCGTCTTTGGCCGGAGCAACCGTGCCGGTGCAGGCTGGCTTTGCCAATAGACCGCGACATCCCGATCGCCTGACCGCGGACCCTCCACGCTTGCGGAACCCAGCCGCCTCCCGGTCGGTTAGCTTTGCGTGACCGACGGAGCGTCATGGAGCGTCATCATGGCGAAGCAGAGCAAGGCGCAGAAAGACACGATGGAACGCGTCATGCACGAGTTCAAGCATGGCGAGCTCGCGATGCGCGGTGGGCGCAAGGTCAAGAGCAGGCGTCAGGCGGTCGCCATCGGTTTGCGCGAAGCCGGCGCATCGAAATTTGCGAGCAAGACGGATAATGAGCGCAGCCTGCGCCGCACCAAGCGCAAGGAGCGGCAGGGAGAAACGGCGCGGGCGGCGACGGAGGGCCGGCGCAATGATCCGGCCGCGCAGGGCGGAAGCGACACGCGCGCTGCGCTTTATGCCGAGGCGAAGCGGCGCAACATTCCCGGACGTTCGCGGATGAGCCGCAAGGAGCTTGAACGCGCGCTCCGGCGCTGAGCGGTCATCCGCACAAGTTATCGGCGCGATGGGAACCGGTGGCGCGGTCGCGGCTTGTTCTACGGTTTGCACACAAACGGATCGCGCCGGTGACCCGCCCCCTTGATCTTTCCCACGAAGGCTCGGTACGAGCCAATGCGTTCGCACGTTCCATGCCGATCGGAGCCGAACTCGACCCGGGCGGGGGCGCGCATTTCCGTGTCTGGGCGCCAACGCCGAAAGCGATCAAACTCGTCGTCGACGGCGTCGAGCACGCGATGGCGTCCGAGCCGGACGGCTACCGCAGCGCCCATGTCGCAAAAGCGCGGGCGGGTTCGCGTTACGGCTTTCGCCTCGATGGCGATGAACGCCTGTTGCCCGATCCCGCCTCTCGCGCGCAGCCGGATGGACCGCACGCGCCGAGCGCGGTCGTCGACCCGTCGGCTTATCGCTGGGGCGATGGGGCATGGCACGGCGTTCGCCGCGAAGGCCAGGTCATCTACGAGATGCACGTCGGAACCTTCACACGCGAGGGCAGCTGGGCGGCGGCGATCGGCAAATTGCCGTTCCTGCAAGACGTCGGTGTCAGCCTCATTGAAATGATGCCGGTTGCGGAATTTCCTGGCCGTTTCGGTTGGGGGTATGACGGTGTTGCGCTGTTTGCGCCGACGCGCCTCTACGGCGCGCCCGATGATTTGCGCAGCTTTATCGATGCGGCGCACCAGCTCGGCATCGGCGTCATTCTCGACGTCGTCTACAATCATTTCGGGCCGGACGCGAACTACCTGCCGTTTTTCGCTTCCGCCTACAACACCAAGAAATACGAGAACGAGTGGGGCGAGGCGGTCAATTTCGACAGCGACGGGTCGGGACCGGTACGCGAATTTGTATGCGAGAACGCCGCCTATTGGGTGCGTGAGTTTCATTTCGACGGGCTGCGCCTCGACGCCACGCAGCAAATCTTCGACGACTCGCCGCGCAACATCGTCGCCGAGTTGAACGCCAAGGCGCGCACCGCGTCCGGCGGGCGCGGAATTCTG
>JAEULX010000010.1 GCA_016793685.1 Bradyrhizobiaceae bacterium | reverse complement strand
AGCCAAGCGCCAGCAAAACGCTGACAGCGAGCGCGTATCTCACTTGCGGCCTCCTTCGGTCCAGCCTCCGTTCAGCGGTCACGCTGCGCCGGCATACTGGCCTCCATGCCGGGACCAGTGTCGTACCAGTTCCCCTCGCCGGTCGCTACCGGCCTGATCCCCCATCCCGGACGCCCGCCGGACACCGTGACGTTTGGCCATCTCGGATCAGCCTTCGTGCATCAGCCAGGCCGGCATTTTGCGGCGACTTGCGGCAGGACGTTCCGGCGCGAACATCATGTCAGTGCAGGTCCCCGCTGGCGATGAACCCTGGCGCCATTTGTATTCGCTGCGACACCGGATTAAGATTTTCCAGCCTGCTGCCAAAGCCTATTCCTGAGATGCGAGGGACTGCTTACCGGCCACGCCCGCAGCGTGACGGCGGCTGGAAGCCCGGGAGAAACGCATGGATTTTCGCAAAAAATTTGTCGTCGCGCCGGGGGAAAAGGTCCGCCTTGCCAAGATCGATCCTGCTTACACAGGGGACTACGACTCGCATGAGAAGGCGGCCCCGGAGCTCGGCAAGCAGGTCGAGCGCATGGACCGGCTGCAATACCTGCTCTACGCGGACGCCGGCCAGTCGCTGCTCATCGTGCTGCAGGGGCTCGACGCCGGCGGAAAAGACGGTGTCATCCGGCACCTGTTCACCGGGATGAATCCCCAAGGGACTTTCGTCTCGTGTTTCAAGGAGCCCAGCAAGATCGAAATTGCGCACGATTTCCTCTGGCGCATCCATGCGTGCGCGCCGGGCAAGGGCGAAGTCGCGATCTTCAACCGATCCCACTATGAAGATGTTCTGGTCGTTCGCGTCCATAAGCTCGTGCAGCGCGCGGTATGGTCGAAGCGCTACGAGCTGATCAATGACTTCGAGAGAACGCTCGCCGAGAACGGCACCCGCATTCTGAAGTTCTATCTCCACATCAGTCCGGAGGAGCAGCTCGCGCGCTTCAAGCAGCGGCTCGACGATCCGGCGCGGCGGTGGAAGATCAGCGAAAGCGACTATTCCGAACGCGAGCTTTGGCCCCAATACGTGGAAGCCTATGAGGAAGCCCTCGAGGAGACGAGCACAAAGCGCGCGCCCTGGTTCGTGATACCTGCGAACCACAAATGGTTTCGCGACCTCGCCATCTCGACGATCGTCGCTGACGCGATGGACGACATGGGGTTGGAATTGCCGGCGCCGCGCGTTGATCTCGCCGACATCCGCAATAAATTCCACGCCGCGGAGCGCGAAGAGAAGAAGAGCGAAAAGAAGGCCCGCCGAGCCAAGTCCGGTTGATAACGACGCCCTTTGTTGTTCGCCATCTGTTCCCGCTTGCGGAACGCTTTTGCAAAGCTACATCGTGTGCGCCGAAAGCTTCCCGGTTTCGGCCCGGATGCGCCGAAGGCATCCGGCAAGAGGTCGTATCCATGTTGCTCAAATCGAGGATGTGGCTATGAACAACTCCGGTTCACCCCAACCGTCATCCCACCCATCCGCTCTCGACCTGAGCGATCTTCTCCATCCGGCGCGCGCATTCGCGCATCCGCAGGACGTCGTCGCCGACCCCGATCTGACCCTCAATGAAAAACGAGCGATCCTCGCGTCATGGGCTTCCGATGCAAGCGCGCTCGAAGCTGCGCCGGCGCTGCGCTGCGGCCCGGGCTGCACGCGGCCAGTGCCGATCGACGACATTCTCGATGCGCTGCGCGCGTTGGACAAGGAAGCCCACGAGGGGGCAGATGCCTCTTGGCTGCGCCGTCAGGTCAGGCGTCGCTCGATTGAAAGCTATCGGGCACGGCGCTGGCCCGAGCAGGATTCCGGCTGCGGCGCTGCGCATAGAGGTCACGACCGTCGCGCGGGCGATGTGGCGGCAGCCCGGACGATCCCTGCGCTGCCGCTTTTTACTGACGCCGGATCGGGATCGGCGCCGCCGTCCCGTGTCGTTCGATTAATGCTTGCAAGGATTTTCCGCCATGACCATCGACGAGACCCAGCAAGAAAGCCGGGCTTTTGAGGCCGACGTCGCCAAACTGCTGAACCTGATCGTGCACTCGGTCTATTCCGACCGGGACGTGTTCATTCGCGAACTGATTTCGAACGCCGCAGACGCATGCGAAAAGCTGCGGTACGAGGCGATCGCGAATCCGGCGCTGCTGGACGCCGATCCGGCGCTGCGCATCACCATCCTCATCGATCCCGACGGTAAGCGCCTCACGGTCGAGGACAACGGCATCGGCATGAGCCACGACGAGCTGATCGAAGCGCTCGGGACGATCGCCCACTCCGGAACCAGGGCGTTCATGGAACGGATCGAAGCGGCCCAGGGCGGAGAGGGCGCGACGTTGATCGGCCAGTTCGGCGTCGGCTTCTACTCTGCCTTCATGGTGGCGCAGCAGGTCGATGTCGTCTCGCGGCGCGCCGGCGCGGATGACGCCTGGCAGTGGTCGTCCGACGGCAAGGGCAAGTTTTCGGTCTCTCCGGCGCCGGTGGAAAGCGCCCCGGGCCGCGGCACCCGCGTCATTCTCCATCTGATGGAGGATGCGGCGTCCTATCTCGACCGTTTCACGCTCGAACGCATCGTCAAGGCGCAGTCGGGCCATGTGCCCGTGCCCATCGCGATCGTCGACAAGCCCGGGGCCGAGCCGTCCGAGGTCGCGGACGGGGCGGCCCTGTGGGCCAAGCCGAAGTCCGACATCTCGGCCGAAGACTATACCGACTTCTACCGCAGCATCACCGGGCAGTTCGATGAACCGGCGCTGACCATCCATTTCCGCGCCGAAGGCCGGCACGAATACACCGCCCTCGCCTACATCCCGTCGTCGCGCCCGTTCGATCTTTACGATCCGGACCGCAAGGGCCGGATCAAGCTGTACGTGAAGCGGGTGTTCATCACCGACGACGCGGAGATCCTTCCCCGCTATCTGCGCTTCGTCCGCGGGCTCGTGGACTCGGCCGACCTGCCGCTCAACGTGTCGCGCGAGATGATCCAGGAAAGCCCGATCTTCGCGGCGATCCGCCGGGGCGTGACGAGCCGGGTGCTGGGCGATCTCGAAAAGGCCGCCGAGAACGACGCCGAGTCCTACGCAAAGATCTGGACCAATTTCGGCGCGGTGCTGAAGGAAGGGCTCTACGAGGACTACGAGCGCCGCGATGCGCTTTACGGACTTCTGCGCTTCAAGACGACCGCATCGGGCGAGTCGTGGCGCAGCCTCAAGGACTATGTCGCCTCGCTCAAGGAGAACCAGACCGCGATCTACTATCTGGTCGGCGATGACATGGCCCGCCTCGAGGTCTCGCCGCATCTGGAAGGCTTCCGCGCCCGCGGCGTCGAAGTGCTGCTGCTTGCCGATCCGGTCGACAGTTTCTGGGTCGCCGCGGCGGAGTTCGGCGGCAAGCCGTTCAAGTCGGTCACGCAAGGGGCGGCCGATCTGGCGCTCATCCCGGTCCTGGATGACAAGGCCGCGCCCGCTCCCGAGACCAGCGAGGCGGTCAACAACCTGATCGCTTTCGTCAAGGAGACGCTGGGCGAGGCCGTCGCCGACGTGCGTCCATCGGATCGCCTGACCGATAGCGCCGTGTGCCTGGTCGCGTCCGAACTCGGACCCGACCGCCAGCTCGAAAAGCTGCTGGCCAGCGCCGGACGCCTCAAGACCGCCGCCAAGCCGGTCCTGGAGATCAACCCGCGTCACGACATGATCGTGGCGCTCGCCGCGTTGAACGACGACGACAGCGGCTTCAAGCAGGACGCCGCGCATCTGCTGTTCGACGAGGCGCGGCTGCTGGACGGCGATCGCCCGACAGACGCGAAGCTGTTCTCCGATCGGCTGGCGCGCGTGCTGATGCGAAGCCTCGGCGGAAACAAGGACTAACGACACGCTCCGCCGTCCCGCCCCGCAGGCGGCGGAGCATTGCCGCAACGCCCGCTTCCGCGCCGGACGAACAGCGGCGCCACCGCCTCGCCGGTCGCCGGTCGCCTATGCGTTTTTTCGCGCGAGGGTGCCATTCGTCGGCTTCTGCCTGTAGACATGGGCAGACCACACACGGGTTGCGGGGCGACGGTTGGATCAGCCGCAGCAAATTTCAGGGCTCCGGCCGGAAAGCGCCGGATCGGCGGAAGGCGACGAAGGCGCGCTGCTGGCCGCCGTGCGCCGCAACGATGAGCGGGCCTGCGCGCGCTTCGTGCGCCGCTATGCCGGGCGCATGCTCGCGACGGCGACGC
>JAEULX010000001.1 GCA_016793685.1 Bradyrhizobiaceae bacterium | reverse complement strand
GACCCCATGTTCGGCAGGCCCGGGTCGAGGGAGGGCGTAAAGGAATATTCCATCTGATCGAAGACGTGGGTCACCTGGGGAGGCTGGCCGGTGAGGAACGCTGCGCGCGAGGGCGAACACATCGCGGAGGCGATGTAATGGTTGTTGAAAGAGACGCCGTGACGCGCGATCGCCTCGAACGCCGGCAGCGCATAACCGCCTTCGGCAAACAGACGGTGGCTTCTCTGGTCGCTGATCACAAAGACGATGTTGTAGGGCCGCTTGTCGCCGTCGGACGGACGTCCCGGCTGCTGCTCTTGCGCCCGCGCGAGACCGCAGCAGACAACCAACGCCAGGCTTGCCGCTGCGACCAGCCGTAAGGACTGCAAAAAGGTTCTCTGTCTCATGTGGTCCATTTCCCGATTGGCGGAGCAACAAGAACGCCGAGCCTTCCGGCGCATCTCCCCGCCATCCTAGCAGGTCGGATCGGCACGCTGGGCGCGGCCGGATCAAAGCTCCGCGATGGCTGCCGCCGGTTGCGGCGCATTTGCTCTCGCCGCTCCGCCAAGCAAGACGTCGCCGACGCCAATCGTGCGCAGTGCGGCTGCGCCGGCCACGACGGCCCAGCTAGCCCCGCTCATATCATTCGGGTACCGTCGCGCGCCGCAGCGAAACGCCGCGCCGATTCAAGAAGGATGAGGAACGAGCCGACGAATGGTGGGGCAGGGTCTGATCGGAATTATCGTGATTCTCGCGCTCGCATGGGTGGCGGGTGAACGGCGGAAGAAGATCGCGTGGCGGATCGTCGGAGGCGGACTTGGTCTGCAGGTTGCGCTCGCCGTGGTTCTCATTTGGCTGCCGCCGACGCGGGGAATTCTCAGCGGCGCGCGGGTGGTCGTCGACGGGCTGCAAGCCGCGACGCGCGCCGGGACGTCGTTTGTGTTCGGCTATCTGGGGGGAGGGGAGGCGCCGTTCGCGGTGGTGTCGTCGCCGTCGACCTTCGTTCTCGCTTTCCAGGCGCTCCCGCTGATCTTGCTCGTCAGCGCGCTGAGCACGCTGCTGTTCTACTGGCGCGTCCTGCAGCCTTTCGTCAAAGGATTCGGGTGGATTCTCGGCCGTTCGATCGGCGTCGGCGGCGCGGTGGGGGTCGCTGCGGCGCTGAAGGTCTTTCTCGGGATGATCGAGGCGCCGTTGCTGATCCGTCCCTATCTCGCCGGGATGAGTCGCGGCGGGTTGTTCGCGGTGATGGCCTGCGGCCTGGCGACGATCGCCGGCACCGTCTTCGTCGTCTACGCAACCATCCTGGGCCCCGTCATTCCTGACGCGGCGGGCCACTTGTTCACGGCGTCGCTGCTCAATGCGCCGGCGGCGCTGACGATCGCGGCGCTCATGATCCCGCCCGAGGGCGACCCGACCGTTTTGCCTCCCATCGGCCGAAGCGACGTTCACAGCAGCATGGAGGCCGTGATGACGGGCACGGTCGAAGGCGTCTGGCTGGTCATCAATGTCACGGCGATGTTGATCGTCATGATCGCGCTGGTGGCATTGGCCAACCAGATCCTGAGCGTTTTGCCGAACGTCGCCGGTGCGCCGCTCACCCTTCAGCGGGCAATGGGCTGGTTCGCCTCTCCCTTCGCCTGGTCGCTCGGCATCCCGTGGAACGAGTCGTCGACGGCGGGCGAACTGATCGGCGTCAAGGTCATCCTCAACGAGTTCATCGCCTACGTCGATCTCGCGGCTCTGCCGCGGGGAACGCTGTCGCAGAAAACGGAAATCATCCTGACTTACGCCATGTGCGGCTTCGCCAATATCGGAAGCCTAGGCATTCTCATCGGCGGCCTGACGACAATGGTGCCGGACCGCCGCGCTGAGATCGTCGCGATGGGCTGGCGTGCGGTGCTGGCGGGGCTGCTCGCCAGCAGCCTGACCGGAGCGCTCGTCGGGCTTTTCCTCTGACCGGCTGGGCCGTCGGCTGCGCACAATCTCCGGTCCTCGGTGTGCCGAGCCTAGGCGCGATCCCAGGGCGGCTCCGGCATGAAGCGCCCGACAAGAAACTCGATGAAGGCGCGCACTTTCGCCGGCGGATTCCGGTCGGGCAGAAAAATCGCATAGATGCCGCCGAATTCGATTGTCGGGACATCCAATGTGATCGTTCGCAGCGTGCCCGCGCGCAGGGCGTCGGCGACGATGAACGTCGGCTGGTAGATGACGCCCTGGCCGGCGATCGCGGCCGCGCGCAGGGCATCGCCGTTGTTTGCGCGCAGATCGCCCGATACGGCAACGTCGATTTCCCCTTTCGCACCGAACACCCAACGCTCGGCGCCCACCGTGCGCGACAGCGTATAGCCGAGGCAGTTGTGGCCGGCCAAATCGGCCACGCGGCGCGGCGTGCCATGCGCTTTCAGATAAGACGGCGCGGCGCACACAGCCGTCCGGCACGGCGCGATTCGACGCGCGATCAAGCTCGAATCGCGCAAATTGCCGATGCGGATCGCGAGGTCCCAGCCCTCTTCCGCAAGATCGACAATCCGGTCATTGAGGCCGAGATCGACGCTCACCTCCGGATGGCTGCGCGCAAACTCCGGGAGCAGCGGAGCGATCTGCCGGGCGCCGAACGAGACCGGGGCATTGAGGCGCAGCACGCCGCGCGGCTTGAAGCGGTCCGCAGCAACGGCGCTGTCTGCGGCGTCGAGTTCGGCGAGAACGCGCGCCGACGCCTCGAGATAGTTGCGACCCGCCTCGGTGATCGAGAGCCGGCGCGTGGTGCGGTGAAAGAGCGTAACGCCCAACCGGGCTTCGAGCGCGCCGATGTGCTTGGTGACCATGGTTTGCGACATGCCCATCGCCCGGCCCGCGGCGGACAGGCTCCCCATGGCGGCAACCTTGGCAAAGACCTCCAGCCCGGTGAGGCGATCCAACATGGGCGATCTCACTCTAGCAGTATGAAATGAGTTTCCTGCTACGCTGATTAATAATCAACGAGAATAGATCATAGTGGCGCCAGGAAGAAACTGGAGCCCATCATGATCGATACCCGAACCGCCCCGTATGCGGCCCTGCTGCTGCGCGTCAGCCTCGGCGCTTTGTTTCTCGCCCACGCCGCGCTCAAGCTCGTGGTTTTCACCCCGGCGGGAACGGCGAAGTTCTTCGCGAGCGTCGGACTGCCGGCCGAACTCGCCTATGTCACGATCGCCGCGGAAGTCCTCGGCGGGCTTGCGCTCATTTTGGGGTTGGGCACACGCATCGTTGCGGTCGCGCTCACGCCGATCCTGCTCGGCGCAATCGTGACGGTGCACGGCGCCGCCGGTTTCTTTTTCTCCAACGCGCATGGCGGCTGGGAATACCCGGCTTTCTGGGCCTGCGCGCTGATTGTGCAGGCGCTGCTCGGCGACGGCGCCTATGCGCTCGGCAGCGCTTGGCGGAAAGACGCCACTCCGGGAAAGATCGCCAAAGCCTATTCGCATTGAGCGAGATTGATCCCCATATTGCGAGGCTGGCGCGTCAGCCTCGCATCGGCGGAGAGACCATGACCCTGCCAAAGACCCTGCCAAGCCTTTTTCTCTCGCACGGCGCGCCGACCTTGCCGCTCATCGACACCCCGGCGCGGGATTTTCTCGAGCAAATCGGCCGCGAACTCGCGCGGCCGAAGGCAATTCTCGTGGCGTCGGCCCACTGGGAGACGGCGCAGCCGGCCGTGAGCGCGGTTGAAACGAACGAGACGATCCACGACTTCTTCGGCTTTCCGCGGCCGCTGTATGACCTGCGCTACGATGCGCCCGGTTCGCCAAAGCTCGCCGGACGCGCCGCCGAGCTTCTTCACGCGGCGGGCTTCGCCTGCAACATCGATCGCCGTCGCGGCCTCGATCACGGGGCGTGGGTCCCTTTGCTGTTGATGTATCCGCAGGCCGATATTCCGGTGCTCCAGCTCTCGATCCAGCCGCATGCCGGCCCCGGGCATCATCTCCGTCTTGGCCGCGCGTTGGCGCCGCTGCGGGACGAGGGCGTTCTGATCATCGGGAGCGGCAGCTTCACGCATGACCTGTCCGAATTCCGCGGTCATGGTCCGAACGATCCGGCGCCCGCCTGGGTCGACAGCTTTTCCGATTGGTTCGATGCGCGGCTCACCGGGGGCCGGGTCGACGAATTACTCGACTACCGGCGACTGGCGCCGTTTGCGGCAAAGAACCATCCGACGGAGGAACACTTGCTGCCGCTCTACGTCGCCCTCGGCGCCGCGGGAAAGACCATGCGCGCCGAGCGCCTTCACGCGAGTGCGACGTACAGCGTCATCCGCATGGACGCCTACGGTTTTACCGACGCGTACGACGCTCAGCGGTTTCACGGGGGCCGGCCTGCTGCCGTGACTGATGACGTCGGACATGCTTGATCTCTGAAAGAGCCATCGTGGCTTTCTAAAATCCGTAAGCCGTCCCTCGGCAAAGCTTTCAGGTGTTGCTTTCGCGCCACCGTTTCCGGTTTTCCGCGTCAGCGGCGGAAACTGCGGATGACAAAACGAATACGATAGGTCATCTCGTTAGGCTGGGGCGTTAGTAGGGCGCGCAGCGCCTGCGTCGCGGATGATCTCATTGCCGGCTAACGGCACGCCGCGACGACACAGAGTAAGGCGTGGGGGTCGCATTGATTCGGCTAGCGGTCGGCTCAGTTCTGTGCAGTGTCGCGGCGGTGGCGTTGGGGGTTGCCCTCAAGCCGCCGGCGATGGATGCAGGTTCAGCCGACGTCGCATTGCGCGTCGAGCCGCCGCGCACTGCCGCAACGCTTCACCGCGACAAATTCCAGTTCCGAGCGCCGACGGCATCCGCTGCCCCGGTCAAACAGGTTCACGTCGCAAGCCTGATGCAGCCTGCCGAATCCGATCTCGTTGCCGGCGGTCAGGACCCGGTTGCCGCCGATCAGGCTGCCGACGATCAGCAGTCGATTTCCGCCGGTCAGGACTCGGTTTCCAACGATCAGGATACGCTGGGCGCCATCCCCGCATCGGGGTGGTGGAACGAGTCCTTCGATGACGTTTTTGCCGGACTGGTCACGCAGGAATTCCCGAGCGACGTCGATTTCCTTTTGCAGCCGGATGACGATGCCCGCACGGCGATCTACGACATCGCGGCGCGTGCGGTCTATCTGCCCAACGGACGGAAGTTGGAGGCCCATTCCGGCCTCGGCGACCTCAGGGACAGTCCCGATCATGCGCACATAAGGATGCGCGGGCCGACGCCGCCGAATGTCTACAAGCTCACGATGCGGAAGAAGCTGTTTCACGGGGTTCGCGCTATCCGCCTCAATCCCGTGAATGAGAACCTGATGTTCGGCCGCGACGGCATGCTTGCCCACTCCTTCCTGCATGGGCCCAGCGGCCAGTCGAACGGCTGCGTGGCATTCAGAAACTATCCCGAGTTCTTGAATGCTTTCCTCAACGGCGAGATCACCCGCCTCATCGTTGTCGATCGCCTCGAGACCGCGCCCGATCCCAAGGTCGCGTCCGAAGAGCCGCCGGAAGCGAGCGGAAGCGGGAGCGCTGCCGACCCGTCCGATCGCGCCGGCCAATATGCCGCCGCCGCCCCCGCCAATTGATTGACGCGCGTGCCGCGGCGTTATCGGTGGATTTGACCTGAAATTAATTTGACGGGATGTCATGGGCCGCCTTGATCGCGGCAGCCTGCGGCCATTACTGAAGGCGTCCCCGCGGCGAACGCGCATCGCCACGGCGTTTGCGCGCCAAGGAGCGAATACGTGAAATATTGGTTCGACACCGAATTCATCGAGAGGCCGTTCACCATCGATCTGATCAGCATCGGGATCGTCGCCGAGGACGGGCGCGAGTTCTATGCCGAGAGCAGCGAGGTCGACTGGTCGAAGGCGAGCCTGTGGACGCTGGAGAACGTACGGCCCCAACTCGACGGCAAGGCGATGCCGCGCGAGGACATCGGCTATGCCCTGCGCGACTTCACCGATGGGGACGAACATCCGGTGTTCTGGGGCTATTTTCCCGCTTACGATTGGGTGGCGTTCACGTGGCTGTTCGGGCGCATGGACGAGCTGCCGATGCACTATCCGCAGCTTTGCCTGGACATCAAACAGTGGGCGATCGAACTCGGCGATCCGGAATTGCCTCACCAGCAGGGCAACCGGCACCACGCGCTGCTCGACGCGCGATGGACGCGCGAGGCGTGGGCATATCTTGCGAACCTTGCTCCCGAGGCCGGCGAGCGCTGGGCGTTCGGCCGCAAGAATCCGGACCAGTCAGGCGCGGCGCCGAAGTAGAATCGCAGCGATGCAGGGCTCGCTATCCCTTGCAGATCGGCAGTGGCCGCGGCGGCCCCGGCGGCGGCGGATGGGCCTTCCTGAATTGTTCGATGATCGGCTCGAGCGTTTCTTTCGGCCAGAATTTCGGGGAGCCGATGGCGCGCAGGCAGGCGGCGTTCCAATACAGTCCGGCTTGAGACGGCGACTGGCCGGCCTTCAGCGCTTTTACGACGGCATCGACATCGCCTGACTC
>JAEULX010000206.1 GCA_016793685.1 Bradyrhizobiaceae bacterium | reverse complement strand
GCGTTCTTGCCGAAGGCATCCGCACCGGTATAGGCGCGCACCGTTTCGTCGATCTGGCCGCCGCCGATCATGATCTTCATGTTGGTGCGCAGGCCGGCGCCGGCGATCGCGTCGATCGTCTCCTTCATGGAGTCGAAGGCGAGCGTCAGAAAGCCGGACAGGCCGACCACGTCCGGCTTGAAATCGCCGATCTCGTCGAGAAACGTCGCGACCGGCACGTCGACGCCGATGTCCTTCACCTCGAAACCGTTGATGTCGAGCATGAAGGTGACGATGTTCTTGCCGATGTCGTGCAGGTCGCCGTGCACGGTCCCGATCAGCACGCGGGCAAGCCGTTTCGGCTCTCCGCCCGCGCTCTGCTTGATGAGCGGCTTGGCGATCGCGCTGATGATCTCCAGCATCTCGCCGGCGAGCACCAGTTCGGGGAGAAAGTATTCGCCGGCGGCGAACCGCTTGCCGACGATGTCCATGGCGGTCCGACACAGGTCGAGCACGCGCATCGGGTCGGCGCCTTCGTCCAAGAGCATGTGCTTGGCGAGCGCGACGCCGTCATCCTCGTTCATGTCGGCGAGCCACTCGACGAGCTTTTTCTCTTGCTCGGTCATTTCGCTCATGGTTTCCCCCTGGTTTGATCGTTCTCGTTAATGCTCAGGCGTGCAGCGGCTGGGCCTCCGCCTGCGTCGGCAGGCCCGCCTCGACGATCGTCTCGGCCAGGACCCGCTCGTTCTTGTGCCCCATCAGATGCACGCCGGCGACGCCCTCGATGTCGGCGAGCCGGTGGATCATCTCGATCAGCACCCGCTTGCCTTCCGCCTTCTGATCCGCAGCGCTGCCGATGCGAACGAGCACGGACTCGGGAATATGCACCCCCGGGACATGCTCGGCCATCCAGCGCAGCGCCTTGGCGGTCGAGAGAATGCCGACCCCGACGATGATGGTGCACCGCTTGTGCAGTTCGCGCTCGCGCACCTCGCGCATGAAGGGTGCGAACGCCCCGATATCGAAACAGAACTGCGTCTGGATGAACTGCGCGCCGGCTTCGACCTTCATCGCGAGATTGGCGACGCGGTCGCGCTGCGGCGGCGCAAAAGGATTGACGGTCGCGCCGAGGAACAGATTGGGCGGGGTTTCGAGCTTGCGTCCCGAGGTGAACGCCGCGCGGTCGCGCATGGTGCGGGCGACCCGCAGGAGCGAGACGGAGTCGAGGTCGAACACGGGCTTGGCTTCCGGGTGGTCGCCCTGGCTGACATCGTCGCCGGTCAGACACAGGACATTGCGGATGCCGAGCGCCGCCGCGCCGAGCAGTTCGCCCTGAATGGCGATCCGGTTGCGGTCGCGGCACGCGATCTGCCACACGGGCGTCAACCCGTTTGCGACCAGGACGGCCGAGGCGGCAACGCTCGACATGTGACAATTGCCGCCGGCCCCGTCGGTGATGTTGATCGCATCGACCAGGCCCTTGAACCGCGACGCCCGCTCGACCAGCGCCGCGGGGTCTGCGGAATCGGGCGGAGCGACCTCCACGGTGACGACGAAACGGCCGGAGCGGCAGGCGCGCTCGAAGGCATGCATGTCGCCTGCGCGCGGGGGCCGGCGCTCGGCGATCGGCTGCGGCAGTTCGCCCCCGATTACCCGCACCCAGCTCGACCGCTGATGCTGGCGATGATCGATCGGCGGAAGCGGAAAACTCTCGGCGTTCGCGTTGGCGATGCGTTTGCGCCCTTCAGTCGCCTCCACCCATACGCAGCGCATGGCCGGAACGACTTCGCAGCCGCCGTCCGGCCGCACGCCGCCGCACGGTCCGTTGCGCATCTGCTTGGCGCAATTGGTGGGACAGGTCATGCCCGTCGAGGAGAGCACGCACTGGCCGCACATTTTGCAGTCGAACAGGAAGCCCTTGGTCGCGCGCTCGAGAGGGGCGAGCAGACGCTCGGTCCGTGCCGGCCCGATCTGGCGCATCAGCGGTGCAAAATAGGGGGCGGTGCGGGCGCACGCGTCGTAGAGGCGCTTCAGTCCGCGGGCATGCCGCACGCTCCAATGACGCAGCGCTTCCATGACGCGTCGGTCCCGGCCCCGTCGCGGATTGCGAGAATAGTTTTAGCCTAAACCATATTCGTTGACTTGTCAACGAACTTGGCGCATGCTCGTCCGGTCGGCGTTTCGCACGCCTTTTGCGTGCGGAATCAAGAGGCGGAGCCGAGGAATGACCGACCGGCGAATCCTCGTGGACGCATATTTCGACGGCGAGACGCTGTTCGACCGCGGCCCTTTTCTGATTTCGCTCGATGGCGGCGTGATCGGACGCATCGAACGCGCTGCGCCGGGGGCGATCGCCGACGCGGCCGGCGCGTTCCTGATGCCCGGACTCGTCGAGGCGCACGCCCACGTATTTCTCGACGGGGCGCTGGTGGATGCGGACGCGCGCACTGCACGCCTGGCCGCGAGCCCAGCCGAGATGCTGGCGACGGCGCGCGACAACATCGCCAAATCCGCGCGCGCAGGCGTGACCGTGGTGCGCGACGCCGGCGATCGTTATGGCGTCAACCATGCGATGCGCGACGAACTGGCGGCGTCCAAGGATGCGCCGCTCGCGCTTCGTTCACCCGGCGCAGCGCTCAAGCGGGCACGACGCTACGGCGGGTTCATCGGACACGACGTTGCCGGCGAAAACGAGCTGCGCGCCGCGGTCGCGGACCGCTGCCGCGCGAGCGACGACATCAAGATCATCCTGACCGGGGTCGTCGATTTCGCCGAAGGCTGCGTCAAGGGCGCCCCGCAATTCGATGCCGACGAGTTGCGCCTGATCGTTGCGCAGGCGCATGCGCGCGATCGCAAGACTTTCGCTCATTGCAGCGGAGTCGCCGGACTCGAGACCGCCGTGGCCGCGGGCGTCGACTCGATCGAGCACGGCTACTTCATGACGCGCGACATCCTCGGCCGGATGGCGGACAAGCGGATCGCGTGGGTGCCGACCTTCTCGCCCGTCCATTTCCAACGGGCCGAGCCCCGCCACGCCGGCTGGGACGCGGCGACGGTGAACAATCTCTCCCGCCTGCTGGACGACCATGCCGAACAGGTGAGGCACGCGAACGCGCTTGGCGTCGCCGTTCTCGCCGGGTCGGACGCCGGCAGCCCCGGCGTCGATCATGGCGCCGGGCTCATCGACGAACTCCTGCATCTGGCGCAAGCCGGGCTGCCGATGCGGGCATTGCTGCAGGCGGCCACCAGCCTGCCGCGGTCGCTATGGAATATGCCGCCGGCGAAGATCGCGCCGGGCAACCGCGCCGATATGATCGTGCTCGCCCGTTCGCCGTTTGATGATCCTCATGCGTTGCGCGATGTTCGGTTGGTCGTGAGGGGCGCACGCCTCGCGCCCGCAAAGGCTTCCGAGCACCCGCGCGGCGCGCCGCCGCCGCGGTCCGCTTCCGACGACGATCTGCTGATTTCGCTACCGTGTGTCTCGCCATGCCCACCCGACCGATGAACGAGCGGCCCGACGCCGCCCAGCCCGATCCGGATGCGCGCGCCTCGCAGCATGCGCTCGACTTCGAGAGCTATATTCCCGCCTATTTCACCTATTTGGCCGGCAAGCTGTCGGCGAGCGCCTCGGCGCTCTATCGTCCGCGCTTCGGCGTCGGCATCACCGATTGGCG
>JAEULX010000049.1 GCA_016793685.1 Bradyrhizobiaceae bacterium | reverse complement strand
CAGATGCGCCAGCAGGCTCGCGAGACCAAACGTGCGGGCTCGCCGCTGGCGGCGCTTCCGGGCCTGATCGGCCGCCGGGGAAATCTCGGCGCCCATCTGAAGCACGACGTCGCCTGTCTGATCGAAACCCTGGAAGGGATTTCATCGGACGCGGTGCGACGCGCGATCGATATCCTCACGACAGCCCGGCGGGTCTGGGTCGTCGGGTTCCGCAACAGTCATGTGCTCGCGTTCTATGCCCGCGAACTCCTGGTGCAGGTCAAGCCGGACGTGCGCCTGCTCCCGGCGCCCGGGCAGACGATTGCGGAAGAACTGTCGGCGCTCGCGGACGGCGACGCGGTGCTGATGCTCGGTTTTCGCCGGCGTCCGCCGATCACCGCCAAGATTTTGCGCGCGGCTGCGGACGCCGATGTGCCCGTCGTGCTGCTCGCCGATCATTCGCTCGGCTCCCTCGAAAAGCTGGCCCGGGTGACGCTGCGATGCGCCAGCCGCGGGTCCAGCCTGTTCGATTCCTATGTCGCTCCGATCAGCCTGCTCAATTTCCTTTGCGCAAGGGTGGCGACAGAAATGGGCGAAGCTGCGCAACTGCGCCTCCGGCGCACCGAGCAACTGCACGAACATTTTGCAGAGCTATAAGCGCGGAGTTTGGTCGCGATGAAACTCGTCAAGTTCCACCTCAATGGTGAGGCGCAGGAAATTCTCGCGCCGCCCGATCAGCCGCTGCTGGAGGTGCTGCGCGAAACCTTCAAGCTCAAATCGGTCAAGGCCGGATGCGGACCGCAGAAGGAATGCGGGTGCTGCCTCGCGTTGATCGACGGCCAGCCCAAGGTCACTTGCTCGGTCAAGATCGCACAGGTCCAGGGCCGGACCATCCTGACCCTGGAAGGCGTTTCGGACAACGAGCGTCAGCTTTACGCCGATGCATTTCAGGCCGCCGCGGGCCTGCAATGCGGTTTCTGTACGCCGGGCCTGGTTTTACGGATCAAGTATCTGACCGATCAGGATCGCGTCCTGTCCCGCAGCGAAATCGCCAAGGCGCTCGACGGTCACCTCTGCCGCTGCACCGGATACGTCAAGATCATCGACGCCGTCGAATTGATCTATGCGGCGAAGCGCGACGGCGCGCTGCCGTCGCTGGTGGAGAACGGCGGCGTCGGCGCGCGTCTCAACCGCTACCAGGGCGGGGCGCTTGCGGTCGGCGCCCGTCCCTTCGTCGCCGACATCGACGTTCCCGGTCTCCTTTACGGGGCCGTGGTGCTGTCGCCGCATGCGCGCGCCAAGGTGATCCGCATCGATACCGAAGCGGCGCGCGCGTTGCCGGGCGTTTTCGCGGTTGCGACCGCTCGTGACGTGCCGGGCGATCGCTGGGTCGGCCAGATTTACAAGGATTGGCCGTGTTTCGTCGCCGAAGGCGAAGAGGTGCGGTGTGTCGGCGACGTGCTGGCTGCCATTGCGGCGGACAGCGCGAGCACCGCCCGCCTGGCGGCGACGCTTGTCGCGGTCGATTACGAAACGCTGCCGCCCGTGCTCGACCCGGCGGAGTCGATCAAGCCGGAGGCGCCGCAAGTCAATCCGAAGCACGCGAACATCCTGTCGACGACGCGATTTTCACGTGGCGACGTCGATGCCGCGCTTGCCGCGTCAGCGCACGTCGTCACCGGAACGTGGGCGACGCAGCGCATCGAGCACCTCTTCCTCGAGCCGGAGGCGGCGCTTGCGGTGCCGCTGCCCGATGGCCGCCTGCATCTGTACAGCCAGGGTCAGGGGATTTTTGAGGATCGCCGTCAGATCGCCGCTGTGCTGGGCGAGCCGGAAGAGCGCCTTTATATCGAACTTGTCCCGAACGGCGGCGCGTTCGGCGGCAAGGAAGACATGACCATTCAAGCGCAAACGGCCCTGCTCGCGCGCCTGACCGGCCGCCCGGTGAGGATCGTCCTCAACCGCGAAGAATCGGTTCGCATTCATCCCAAACGCCATCCGCTTACGATGACCTACACCATGGGCTGCGATGCCGATGGCCGGCTGACCGCCGCCAAGGTCGACATTCTCGGCGATTCCGGCGCTTATGCGTCGGTCGGCGGCAAGGTGCTGGAACGGGCCGCCGGGCACGCCTGCGGTCCCTATAAAATCCCATCGCTCGCCATCGAAGCGACCGCTGCCTATACCAACAACCCGCCGTGCGGCGCCATGCGCGGCTTTGGCGTCAATCAGACCAGCTTCGCCATCGAGGGATGCCTGGATCTGCTGGCCGCCAAGGTCGGGCTCGACGGCTGGGAGATGCGCTGGCGCAATATCGTGCGCGTCGGCGATCTGTTCACGACGGGCCAGGTGCTGGAAAAGTCGGTCGGGGTGGAAAAGACGCTGCTCGCCGTCAAAGACGATTACTACGCGGCGCGCGCCAGCGGTCGGTCGGTCGGCATTGCTTGCGCGTTGAAGAACTCCGGCATCGGCAACGGCGCCATCGAATATGGAAAATGCCGCCTGGTGGTGCAGGGCGACGGGACCATCGACCTCCATACCGGGTTCACCGAGATGGGACAGGGACTGTTGACCATACTGACCCAATGTGCGGTCGAAGTGACGGGCCTGCCCGCGAACCTGTTTCGTCCGCAGGTCAACAGCCGCTTCGAACTGGGGGCGGGGCAGACCACCGGTTCGCGCGGCACGCTCCTCGCCGGACGCGCGACGATCGACGCGGCGAAAAAACTGAGGGCCGACCTCGATCGCGGCGCGACGCTGCGCGACCTCGTGGACAACGTCTATGCCGGCGAAGTACGGATCGACGATACGACGCCGCCCGGCGAGACCAAGAACGGCAAGATCAAGACGCACACGACCTTTGGCTGGGCGACGCAAGTGGTGGTGTTGAGCGAGACGGGCGCGGTCGATCAGGTGATCGCCGCGCACGATGTCGGGCGGGCGATCAATCCGCAGCAGTGCGAGGCGCAGATTGAGGGCTCCGTGGTCATGGGCCTCGGCTACGCGCTGACCGAAGAGCTTCCGTGCAAGGACGGCATGCCGGTGACCTTCAAGCTGCGCGAGATCGGCGCGTTGCGTGCGCAGCATGCGCCGCAGATCAAGGTTATTCTCGTCGAAGAACCGGAGCCGGAAGGTCCCTTCGGCGCCAAGGGCGTCGGCGAAATCGGGCTCGTGCCGACCGCGGGCGCGGTCGCCGGAGCGCTCGAGGCGTTCGACGGCGTCCGGCGCATGCGCCTGCCCATGAAGGATTCGCCGGCGGCGCGCGCCATGAATCTCGGGCGCATTTCTGACGCCGAGCGCGATCAATGGCACTGACCGGATCGCTGGTGGTCGGTCCCGATCGCAACGGGCGAACCATTGCGATCGTCGACGGGATTGTCGCCGCACATGCGCCGGACGAGACGCCAACGCTGCGCTGCTCCGACGGCGAGATCGTCCCGGGCGCGGTCTGCGCCCACACCCACATGTACAGCGGGCTTGTGCCCTACGGCATGCCGCAGCCGGCGTCGCCGCCGGAGAACTTTCTCGAGATTCTCGGCAAGGTCTGGGGGCGTCTCGACAAGGCCATCGACGCGCAAAGC
>JAEULX010000119.1 GCA_016793685.1 Bradyrhizobiaceae bacterium | reverse complement strand
GCAGGAAGGCGGCCGCGACCACCGGCGCGCCGGCGGCGACGGTGCGGGTGCGCTCGGTGAGGGAGGGCGCGTCTGCGGAGGTCTCGGTCACGGCGCGGCGCAATCGGCGAAGCCCTGGCGGATCGCTTCTTCCGGCATTTTACGCCCGATGAAGACGATGCGGCTTTCGCGGTGCTCGTCCTCGCGCCAGGGCCGCTGGTGGTCGCCGTCGAGAATCATGTGGACTCCCTGGAAGACGAACCGGTCGGGATCGTCCTTGAACGAAAGGATGCCTTTGGAGCGGAGAATCTTCGCGCCTTCCTCGGCGACCAGCTTTTGTATCCAGGCGAAGAACCGGTCGGGATCGAGCGGCCGGTCGGTCCGGAGCGCCAGCGCCTGTATGTCCTCGTCGTGATAATGCGGCAGCGCCGGCGCGGTCACATGCCCATGCCCGCCGTGCCCGTTGTCGTGCGCATGGCCGTGATCATGGTCATGGTCATGGTCATGGTCATGGTCATGGTCATGGTCATGGGCGTGATCGTGATCGTGCCCGTGCGAGTGTCCGTGTTCGTCGGTGTGCACGTCGAGGAACTTGGGCTCGAGATCGAGGATGCGGTCGAGATCGAACGCCTTGCGATCGAGCACGCGGCCGATCGGCACGGAGCAGCGCTCGGTGGGGTGGAGGTCGGCGTAGGGATTGATGGCGCGCACATGCGCTTCGACATCGAGCAGTTCATCCTCGCTGACCAGGTCGGTTTTGTTGATCAGGATGACGTCGGCGAACGCGATCTGATTCTTGGCTTCGGGCGAATCCTGCAGGCGGTCGCGCAACCATCGGGCGTCGGCGACGGTGACGACGGCGTCGAGCCGGGTCCGCCGGCCGACATCGGCGTCGACGAAGAAGGTCTGCGCCACCGGGGCAGGGTCGGCAAGCCCCGTGGTTTCGACGATGATGGCGTCGAACCGGCCTTTGCGGCGCATCAGCCCGTCGATGATGCGAATCAGGTCGCCGCGTACCGTGCAGCAGACGCAGCCGTTGTTCATCTCGAACACTTCCTCGTCCGCGTTGACGACGAGTTCGCTGTCGATGCCGATTTCGCCGAATTCGTTGACGATGACGGCGAACTTGTGCCCGTGCGGCTCCGACAGAATGCGGTTGAGAAGGGTGGTCTTGCCGGCCCCGAGATAGCCGGTCAGGACGGTGACTGGGATCTTGTCGGTCATGATGCCTGCGCCTTTGCCATTCCGCCGATATATAGTCGCCCGTCAAGGCCGGAGAAATCCCCTGTCGATTGAGTTGAATGCGCGTCGTCCGGCTCAGCCGGAAGAAAAGCCCCGATCTTCGCCAAACTATCATTTGCACCCGGGCGCAGCGTAAGATGCGCCATGGGGCCACGCCAGCTAATGAGCACGCTCGCCGATGCGATCGACCGCCTGACCGCCGCGGTCGGCCGCGGCGCAGCGTGGTGCGTCTTGTTCATTACGCTGGTGCAGGTCGCCGTCGTGCTCCTGCGCTACGTTTTCGGGCTCGGCTCGATCTGGCTGCAGGAATCGATCGTTTACGGCCATGCCGCGCTGTTCATGCTGGCGGCGGCCTGGACGTTGCAGGCCGACCGGCATGTGCGGGTCGATGTCTTCTACGCCGAGGCCGCCCCCCGCCGCAAAGCCCTGGTCGATGCCTTCGGCGCGGTGGTCTTTCTGTTTCCGTTCTGCATTGTGCTGTTGTGGTTTGCGCTTCCCTATGTCGCGCGATCCTACGCCATTCTCGAGCGCTCGCGCGAAACGAGTGGGCTTCCCCTGGTGTTCGTGCTGAAGTCGCTGATCCCGCTGTTCGCGGCGCTGCTCGCGCTGCAAGGGGTGGCGCAGCTCATCCGGTCCGTCCTTGTGCTCGCCGGCATGCGCGAGCGCGGCGCGGCGCGCTGAAACGTGATGGTACCGGCCGAGCCCCTCGCCATCCTGATGGTCGTCGCCGTCGTTGCGCTGCTGATGATCGGCTATCCGGTCGCGCTGACGCTGGCGGGCGTCTCGCTGATCTTCGCGGCGCTCGGCGATGCCGCCGGGGTGATGAATTTCACCCTGCTCGGCGCGCTGCCGCAGCGCATTTTCGGCGTGATGACGAACGAGGTGCTGCTCACCATTCCGCTGTTCGTGTTCATGGGCGTGATGCTCGAGCGCTCGCGCATCGCCGAGGAACTGCTCGAAACCATGGGCCGGCTGTTCGGCTCGCTGACGGGCGGGCTTGCGATTTCGGCGACCATCGTCGGATCGCTGCTGGCGGCGGCGAAAGGGGTCGCGGGCGCAACCACGGTCACCATGGGGCTGATCACGCTGCCCGCCATGATGCGCCACGGCTACGATCCGCGGCTCGCGGCGGGCACGGTCGCAGCCACGGCGACGCTTGCCCAGATCATGCCGCCGGCGACGGTGCTGGTGCTGCTCGCCGACCAGATCAACATCGCCTTCCAGTCGGCGCAGCTCGCCGCCGGCAAGTTCTCGCCCGACTCGGTGTCGATCGGCGATCTGTTCGCCGGCGCGATCATTCCCGCCTTGCTGCTGGTGTCGCTCTATCTCCTGTTTCAGGTCGCGGTCGCGATTTTCCGCCCTGCGGCGTGCCCGGCGGTGCCGGCCGAGGCGCCTGCGCACGGTTCTGCGGCGTTGCGTGTGCTCGAAGCGCTGATCGCCCCCATTCTGCTGATCGTGATCGTGCTCGGCTCCATCCTCGCGGGCCTTGCCACGCCGACCGAAGCCGCAGCCGTCGGGGCCTTCGGCGCAATCCTGTTGACGGCCTACAAGGCGGAACGCTCCGCATCGGCGCTTCTCGCTGCAGGCGCGATCATTCTCATGCTTGTGCTGCGCGGCGTCGTCGATCCGCGCATCGGGCATGCCGCAGGCGCCGCCGGCCGGTTGGCGACCCCCGCCGCCGTCGTGCTTTTCGCCGCCCTTGCCTACGGCACGCTGCGCGCGCTCGGCGCCGTCGCGCGCAGCGGCGTTCTCCGCGAGGCGCTTGCCGGAACGACGCATATCACGACGATGATTTTCACCATCCTGATCGGAGCGACGCTGTTCAGCCTGGTGTTCCGCGGTCTTGGTGGCGACGACATGGTGCAGCGCGCGCTTGCGCGCCTCCCGGGCGGCGCCGCGGGCGCTCTCGTGATCGTGATGCTGGCGATGTTTCTGCTCGGCTTCGTGATGGACGCCTTCGAGATCATTTTCGTGGTCGTGCCGATCGTCGCGCCCGCTTTGCTGATGATGCCGGGAATCGATCCGATCTGGCTCGGCGTCATGATGGCGGTGAACCTGCAGACGTCATACATCCACCCGCCGCTCGGACCCACTTTGTTCTTTTTGCGCGGGGTCGCGCCGCCCGAGATCACCACCCTGCACATTTACGTGGGCGCGATCCCATTCGTGCTGATTCAGCTTTTCGCGCTCGTGCTTCTATGGTTCTTGCCGCAGCTCGCGACCGCGCTTCCGGCGGCGCTCTATGCAAAGTAATCGTTGAAAATCCGCACGTTTTGTCGTTCCTTGGCGGCGCGCCACGCCCCGCCGCACGGGTCGCTCCCGCCGCGCGGAGAGAAAAACAACGAGGCCATTGCTGGCGTGGTCATGTTCGGTGTACCTGATGGCGCCGGGGTGGCCGAACGATGGGATTGAGGAACAAAGGAGGAATCCTCCGGTCTTCTACCAACAGACGACGCGGCTGCCTTCGAGTAGGTAAGCAATCATGACCTTCCTGCGGTAAACCCGCTCCCAACGAAATACAAAGCCGGCAGACGAATTCGAGGAGCGCTCCGTCCCGCCTTCAACGGGACCCTTCGGAGAGAAACGATGAGTCACAAGCGAACGATTGTCGACGGAAACGAAGCTGCCGCCTCGGTAGCCTTTAGGCTCAGCGAAGTGGTTGCGATCTATCCGATCACGCCGTCGTCTCCGATGGGCGAATGGGCCGACCAGTGGATGGCGGAAGGCGCCCAAAACATCTGGGGCACCGTGCCCGACGTGATCGAGATGCAAAGCGAGGGCGGCGCCGCCGGCGCGCTGCACGGCGCATTGCAAGGCGGTGCGCTGGCGACGACGTTCACGGCCTCCCAGGGCCTCCTGTTGATGATTCCCAACATGTACAAGATCGCCGGCGAACTGACCTCGGCGGTCATCCATGTGGCGGCGCGCACGCTCGCGACGCACGCGCTTTCGATCTTCGGCGACCACAGCGACGTGATGGCGACCCGGCAGACCGGGTTCGCGCTGCTCGCCGCCAATTCGGTGCAGGAGGCGCACGATTTCGCGCTGATCTCCCAGGCTGCGACGCTCGAAGCGCGCGTGCCGTTCCTGCACTTCTTCGACGGGTTCCGCACCTCGCACGAGGTCAACCTGATCAACGAGCTGAGCAACGACGATCTGCATGCCTTGATCGACGACGATCTGGTGCGGGCGCATCGCGAGCGCGCCTTGTCGCCGGATCGCCCGATCCTGCGCGGAACGGCGCAGAATCCGGACGTGTTCTTCCAGGCGCGCGAAGCGATCAATCCGTACTACCGGGCATGTCCGACCATCGTGCAGAACGTGATGGACAAGTTCGCGCAGTTGACGGGCCGCTCCTATCACCTGTTCGACTATTACGGCGCTCCGGACGCCGAGCGCGTCGTCATCCTGATGGGTTCGGGCGTCGGCGCGGCGGAGGAGGCGGTCGAAGCCCTGCAGGCGCGCGGCGAAAAGGTCGGCATCCTCAAGGTGCGGCTGTTCCGCCCGTTCGATGTCGACAGCTTCCTCGCGGCGCTGCCCAAGACGGTCAAGTCGATCGCCGTGCTCGACCGCACCAAGGAGCCGGGCGCAATCGGCGAGCCGCTCTATCAAGACATTCTCTCGGTCTATGCCGAGCGCATCTCCAGCGGCGCCGCGACCACCATGCCGCGCGTCATCGGCGGGCGCTACGGCCTGTCGTCGAAGGAATTCACTCCGGCGATGGTCAAGGCGGTGTTCGACGAACTCGCCAGGCCGGAAATGAAGAATCACTTCACCGTCGGCATCAACGACGATGTTTCGCACACCAGCCTCGCCTACGATCCCGATTTCTCGACCGAAGACCCGCGGACGGTGCGGGCGCTGTTCTACGGGCTCGGCTCGGACGGAACGGTCGGGGCGAACAAGAACTCGATCAAGATCATCGGCAAGGGCACGGACAGCTGGGTCCAGGGCTATTTCGTCTATGATTCGAAGAAGGCGGGATCGGTCACCGTTTCCCATCTGCGCTTCGGGCCCAACCCGATCCGATCGACTTATCTGATCAGCAAGGCGAATTTCGTCGCCTGCCACCAGTCTCAGTTTCTCAATCGCATCGACATGCTGTCGGCGGCCGACGAGGGCGCCACCTTCCTGCTCAACGCGCCGCACGGCCCCAACGAAGTCTGGGATCACCTGCCGCGCGAAGTGCAGGACGTGATCATCCGCAAGAAGCTGAAAGTCTACGTGATCGACGGTTACGCGGCCGCGCGCGAAGCCGGCATGGGCAACCGCATCAATACGATCATGCAGACCTGCTTCTTCGCCATCAGCGGCGTGCTTCCACGCGAAGAGGCGATCAAGCAGATCAAGAAGGCGATCGAGAGCACGTATGGCAAGCGTGGGGCGGCCGCGGTGCAGAAGAATTTCGCCGCCGTCGACACGACGCTTGCCCGCCTGCACGAGGTCAGGGTGCCCGATCAGGTGAGCAGCGGCTTCGAGATGCTCCCGCCGGTGCCCACGCGCGCGCCGACTTTCGTGCGCGACGTGCTCGGCACCATGATCGCCGGCAAGGGCGACAGTCTGCCGGTCAGCGCCATGCCGCTCGACGGCACCTTCCCGACCGCCACCGCGCAGTGGGAAAAGCGGAACATCGCGCAGCAGATTCCCGTCTGGGACGAAAAGCTGTGCATCCAGTGCGGCAAGTGCGTGCTGGTGTGCCCGCACTCGGTCATCCGCGCCAAGGTCTATGACGGCGAGCGTCTCGCCGAAGCGCCGCCGACCTTCAAGTCGACCAAGCCGAAGTGGCGCGAGTTCGAATCGCAGCGCTACACCTTGCAGGTCTCCCCGGAGGACTGCACCGGCTGCCGGCTCTGCGTCGAAGTCTGCCCGGCGAAGAGCAAGAGCGAGGTCAAGCACAAGGCGCTCAATATGGAGGCGCAGCCGCCGCTGCGCGAAAGCGAAAACGCGAATTGGGATTTCTTCCTGAATATCCCGGACGCCAATCGCGATGCGCTCCGGCACAACCTCGTCAAGGACGTGCAGCTGCTCGAGCCGCTGTTCGAATTCGCCGGCGCCTGCGCCGGATGCGGCGAGACGCCGTATATCAAGCTGCTCACGCAGTTGTTCGGCGACCGGCTGATGGTCGCCAACGCGACCGGCTGCTCCTCGATCTATGGCGGCAACCTGCCGACAACCCCGTATACGACGAACGAAGCCGGGCGCGGACCGAGCTGGTCGAACTCGTTGTTCGAGGACAACGCCGAGTTCGGTCTCGGCATGCGGCTTGCCGTCGACAAGAAGATGGAATTCGCGCGCGAGCTGGTCGCGCGGGTGAACGGCCATCTCGGCGACGTGCTGATCAAGGGCCTGCTCGAGGGCGACCAGTCGACCGAGAAGGGCATCGAAGAGCAGCGCGCGCGGGTTGCCGAGCTGAAGCAGAAGCTCGCTGCGGTCAAGAGCCCCGAGGCGCAAGCGCTCCTCGCGGTCGCCGACAATCTCGTGCGCAAGAGCGTGTGGATCCTCGGCGGCGACGGCTGGGCCTATGACATCGGCTTCGGCGGGCTGGACCATGTGCTCGGCTCCGGCCGCAACATCAATGTGCTGGTGATGGACACCGAGGTCTATTCCAACACCGGCGGGCAGATGTCGAAGTCGACGCCGCGTGCGGCCGTGGCGAAGTTCGCCACCGGCGGCAAGCGCACCGGCAAGAAGGACCTCGCAATGGAGGCCCTGAGCTACGGCTATGTCTACGTGGCCAAGGTGGCGATGGGCGGCAACGATGCGCATACGGTGAACGCCTTCCTCGAGGCGGAAGCCCATAACGGCCCGTCGATCATCCTTGCCTACAGCCATTGCATCGCGCATGGCTTCGACATGTCGATGGGGCTCAATCAGCAGAAGAACGCGGTGCTGTCCGGATACTGGCCGCTGATGCGGTACAATCCCGGCCTGCGCGATCAGGGCAAGAACCCGTTCCTGCTCGACTCCAAGGCGCCGAGCATTCCGTTCAGGCAATACGCCTATAACGAAGCGCGCTACACGATGCTGGTGCGCTCGAATCCAATGGCGGCGCGCGAATTGTTGAAAACGGCGCAAGACGACGTCGAGCGTCAATGGCGCGTCTACTCGAATCGCGCCGCAATGGCGGGCCGCTCGGCGACGCCCGAGATTGTGCCGCGCGATGTCGAAGAGGCCTCGGATCAGACCAAAGCGGGAGGCGACGAGGAATGAGTGATCTTACAACGAGGTATATGGGCCTGACCCTGAAGTCGCCGCTGGTCGCGTCGGCGTCGCCTCTCTGCGAATCGGCGGAGAATATCGTCAAGCTCGAGGATCAGGGGGTTGCCGCCGTCGTGCTGCCCTCCCTGTTCGAGGAGCAGCTTGTTCTGGAAAGCCTGCGCGTCGACGCCGACCTCGAGCGCGGATCGGACAGCTTTCCGGAATCGCTCAACTTTCTGCCCGACCTGCACACCTACAACCTTGGACCGGACGGTTATCTCGAACTGATACGGTCCGCCAAGGCGCGGGTGTCCATCCCGGTGATTGCGAGCCTCAACGGCGTCACCTCGGGCGGATGGATCGAATACGCCAAGCTCATGCAGGACGCGGGCGCGGACGCGATCGAACTGAACATCTATTCGATCGCGACCGATCCCATGCAGAGCGGCGATACGGTCGAGAAGGGCTATCTCGACCTTGTCTCGCGCATCAAGAAGGGCGTGCGCGTCCCGGTGGCGGTCAAGCTGTCGCCGTTCTTCAGCGCGCCGGCCAATTTTAGCAAGCGTCTGTGCGAGGCGGGCGCCGACGGGCTGGTGCTGTTCAACCGGTTCTATCAGCCCGATTTCGACATCGAAGACCGTGAGGTCGTGCCGTCGCTGGTGCTGAGCCGTCCGGAGGAACTGCTGCTCCGGCTGCACTGGGTTGCGATCCTCTACGGGCACGTCGATGCGGACCTGGGCGTCACCGGCGGCGTGCACAGCGCCCAAGACGTGGTGAAATGCATCATGGCCGGGGCCAAGGTCGCTTGCATGACCTCGGCGTTGCTGCGGAATGGGGCGCAGCATGCGGGTCGGGTGGTGACCGCACTCAATAACTGGCTCGACGAACACGAATATGCGTCCGTCGCGGAGATGTGCGGCAGCATGAGCTACAACGCCGTTCCCGATCCGACCGCCTATGAGCGCGGCAACTACATGAAGGTGCTCGGCTCGTATACGCTGTAGCGCCGCGCCCGCGCGTCGCAGGAATCCCGAAAGCCGTCCTTCGCCATGCGAAGGGCGGCTTTCGCTTATTGACGCGGTTCTGGCGTGGTTGGGATCGGCGAGGCGCAGGCAATGCGACAGAGACGTGAAAGGCTGGCCGGCGCAGATAACGAATCCATCACGGTCATGTGCGCGCGTCCGCCTCCGGGGACGTGCCACTATACCATC
>JAEULX010000082.1 GCA_016793685.1 Bradyrhizobiaceae bacterium | reverse complement strand
CAGGGCGACGGCAAAGACCGCGGCCTCAACCACCTCGCTCATGAGGGGCTCGTCAAGCGCGTGGTGGGCGGCCATTGGGGGCTCGTGCCGAAGCTGCAAAAGCTCGCCTTCGACAACAAGATCGAGGCCTACAACCTGCCGCAGGGCGTGATCACCCATCTGTTTCGCGACATCGCCGCCCATCGCCCCGGCCATGTCACCACCGTGGGGCTCGGCACCTTTGTCGATCCGCGCAATGGCGGCGGCAAGATCAATGCCCGGACGACCGAGAACCTCGTCGAACTGATCACCCTCGCCGGCCAGGAGTGCCTGCTGTACCGCTGCTTCCCGATCAATATCGGGATCATCCGCGCGACCACCGGCGACCCCGACGGCAACCTCACCATGGAGCGCGAAGCACTGACGCTGGAGGCGCTCGCCATCGCGATGGCGGTGCACAACTCGGGCGGCATCGTCATCGCCCAGGTCGAGCGCGTCGCCGAAAGCGGCACCCTCAATCCGCGCCAGGTCAAGATCCCGGGCGTGCTGGTGGACTGCGTGGTGGTCGCGCAGCCGGAAAATCACTGGCAGACCTTCGCCACCCCGTACAATCCCGCGTTCAGCGGCGAAATCCGCATCCGCGCCGGCTTGCTGCCGCCGATGCCGCTCACCGAGCGCAAGATCATCGCGCGCCGCGCCGCCTTCGAGCTGCAGCCCAACAGCGTGGTCAATCTCGGCATCGGCATGCCCGAGGGCATCGCCGCGGTCGCCAACGAGGAGAAGGTCATCGACCTGATCACCCTGACCGCGGAGCCCGGTGTGATCGGCGGCATCCCCGCGAGCGGGCTGAATTTCGGGGCCGCGGTCAATACCGAGGCCGTGATCGATCAGCCCTATCAGTTCGACTTCTACGACGGCGGCGGCCTCGACGTCGCCTTTCTCGGGCTGGCGCAGGTCGACCGCCGCGGCAACCTCAACGTCAGCAAGTTCGGACCCAAGCTCGCCGGCGCCGGCGGCTTCATCAATATCAGCCAGAACGCCAAGAAGGTGGTGTTCGTCGGCACCTTCAACGCGGGCAAGCTGCGCGTCGCCGCCGCCGACGGCACGCTCACGATTCTGCAGGAGGGCGCGGAGAAGAAGTTCATCGAGGCGGTCGAGCAGGTGACGTTCAGCGGGCCGTTCGCCGCGGCCAGCGGGCGGCCGGTGCTCTATGTCACCGAGCGCTGCGTGTTCGTCCTGCGGCCCGACGGCATCGAACTCGTGGAGATCGCGCCGGGCATCGACATCGAACGCGACATCCTCGCGCAGATGGCGTTCAAGCCGATCATCCGCGAGACGCCTGCCGTCATGGATGCGCGCATCTTCCGCGCCGAGAAGATGGAGCTGCGCGACGACATGCTGCGCCTGCCGGTCGAGGAGCGCTTTGCCTACGACGCGCGGCAGAACCTGTTCTTCGTCAATTTCGAGCGGCTGCCGGTGCGCAGCAAGAGCGACATTCGCGCGCTCAAGGAGGCGGCGGAGAAGAAACTCGTGCCGATCGGGCACAAGGTCTACGCTATCGTCAACTACGACAATTTCTCCATTTCGCCGGAGCTGCTCGACGAATACTCCGCGATGGTGCGCGGCCTCGTGGATCGCTTCTATTCGGGGGTCTCGCGCTATACGACCAGCGGGTTCCTGCGCATGAAGCTCGGCGAGTCGCTCGAACGGCGCGGCGTGGCTCCGCACATTTTCGAAAGCGCCGCAGAGGCGCAATCGGACCTGCGGCGGCTCGGGAAAGGCGGTCGCGGTTGATTCAGAGCCCCCATCGGCGTCCCGACCGCTCAGGGGCCGGGCCGCTCGACTACGAAATCGCTCAGGAGAAAGCGGCGGCGCTCGGCCGGCTCGGCCGTGGGCTCGAGCAGGCGCTCGCCGCCCTCGCACGCTTCGACGCCGGCCATCCGGAAGACCTCCGCACCGAGGAGCAGCGCGCCGCGCGTGCCGCGCTGGTCGAACAAGCGGGACACGCGCTATGGCTGTTCCTCGTCCAGCGCGATGCGTGCGGCCTGCGCGACGCCAAGGCCGTGATGCGCGACTACCGGGTTCCCCCGCAGGTGCAGGCGTGCGCCGGCGCCTTTCCCACCCGCCGCTCGACGCGCGGCTGAAGCCTTGCGCCGGAGGCGTGGTCAATCCCCGTCAGGACCGCCAGGAATCGTCGCAGGCGTCGGTGGGATGGTCCGCGAGATGCTTGGCGACGGTCGCTCCTAGCAGCCTGTAGCCGGTCTCGTTGGGATGGTTCCAGTCGGTCGGACCGTGAATGGCCTGGCGCGCGCCCGCCTGGCGGAAGGCCGGGCGCAGGTCGATGAACGACGCGCCCTGTTGCAGCGAGGCGGCCCGGATTTTTTCGCACAGGCGCTGGCTGGACGCATAGACCGCCGAGACCGGGAAGGACGGTCCCTGCGGCGCCGCGCCGTCAGCGCCCGGGTCCGGGCGGAAGTGATGCCCAAAGTCCTTCGCGGTCACGCTGGCGCCCGTGTGGCGATAAACGGCGGCCGGCGAGGGAATATAG
>JAEULX010000108.1 GCA_016793685.1 Bradyrhizobiaceae bacterium | reverse complement strand
GCTCGACGATATCGGGCTGACGCTGGAGAAGCGGCCGAAAATCAAGGACTACGAGGAGAAGGCCAAGACGGAGCGGCCGTGGCTCTGACCTCGTTCGCGCCGCCTGCGGGGAAAGGTCGGAATTAGCTCCAGGCGGCTTGGACCATCAAAAAAGGGCGCGGATGGCGCGCCCTCGATGAATTCGGCGTTGCGTAGCGAAGCGTCAGGTCGACGAGGTCCGCGGCGCGCAGGGGCAGCCCGCAGTCTGATGGACCGCAAACTTTTCTAGAGCGAATCCCGTTTTGATTGAATCGGGCTTCGCTCTATTTCTGTTTGTGTTGTCGCATTTTCTGACGGCGAACCGGTTTCCACTTCGCCTGAAAATGCCTCTAGAACCAATCCGGGCACGGATTGACGATCATCCACAGATCGGAGCCGTTCCTGAGCTTCTTCATCTCGGGAGTGAGGCCGCCTTGGCGGGCGAGCCATTCCTTGACCGGGTTCGGATACACCGACATCAATTCGGCCGTGCCGGCGATGCTGGTCACTTTCACGCCGGCAGTCCACCGCTTGTCGAAATAGGCCTGGTGGAAGCCGAGGCTTGCGCGCGGCGTTGCGCAGATGCGTTGCAGCGGCACGATGCCGAGCACGAGCGTGCAGGCGGAATTGCAAATTCCGTCGATGATCACGCGCTCGCCGGTTTCGCGAATGCGCTGGTACTTGGCCTTGTATTCTTCGACGTAGCCGCCGAAATCGCGCGTGATGCGCAGATCGGCAAGCGCAGGAGTCGTGATGGCGAACGCAAGAAGGAAACAAGCCAAGCGAAGCATCGCTGCAACACCCCCCATTTATTTTCCCCGCCGCCTACCTGGGCCGCAGACTGGGCGAAAGTTTGACAGGGCATTATTTGAAATTCGTTAACCACGTTGATTCTGCATGCAAAATTTCTACGTGCGAATTCTTATGTAGAACCACGCATAGGCCGCGCGATGGGCTTGCCGGATGGCGGCAACCAACTGAACATGCAGGCTTTGGGGAAACGCTCGATGCCGCACAAGCGGGAAAACCTTGCGATTTATGCGGCTCCGGCATTGTTCGTGGTCCTGTGGGCCTCGGGTTTTGTCGGCGCAAAATTCGGCATGCCCTATGTCGAGCCGCTGACATTTCTTACGCTCCGCATGGGCGCGGTGGTTTTTCTGCTGGCGATCCTCGCTTTCATCACCCGGCCGACCTGGCCGGATCTGGCCGGCTTCAAGCACAGCATCGTCGCCGGCCTTCTGGTGCACGGCTTTTATCTCGGCGGGGTGTTCATTTCGATTGATCGCCGATTGCCGGCGGGATTGTCGGCGCTCGTCGTCAGCCTGCAGCCCGTGCTGACCTCGACCATCGCCAACCGCTATCTCGGTGAACGGGTGGTCGCCCGCCAATGGCTTGGCCTCGCGCTCGGCATTGGCGGCGTCTATCTCGTCGTCGCCGACAAGACGGTCGCGGGCGAAGCGACCGCAATCGGTTGGATAGCCGCGCTGTGCGCGTTGATCGCGATCACGGTGGGAACGCTCTATCAGAAACGGTTCGGCGGCGGGATCGACTGGCGCGCCGCGCTCATCATTCAGTATTCATCGGCCGGCGTGCTCTTCGCGGTGGGATCGCTTCTGTTCGAGAACCAAAGGATCGAGTGGACGATCGAGCTGATCGGCGCGCTCGCCTGGCTCGTGCTGGTCCTGTCGCTCGGTGCGGTGTGGCTCTTGTATTTTCTGATCCGCCGCACGGCGGCCACCCGCGTCACCAGCCTGTTCTATCTGACGCCGGCGGCCACCGCGCTGATGGCGTGGGCGTTGCTGGGCGAGCACCTCGGCATGCTTGCCCTGATCGGCATGGCCGTCTGTGTCGTCGGCGTATTTCTGGTGAACTGGCGTGCCGCGTGAGCGCCGTCCGGCATTTGCGCCTAGAAGGGAGGAAATTGCGCCGAACGCCCGCCGGTCGCCCGGGCGCCGGTGGTTTCGGAGCCGCTGAATCCCGCAGTCCCGCTTGGACCCGTGCTCGGCCCGCCCGTCAGTGAATTGGCGATTGGCCCGGGCGCATTGCGATCGAACGCCGTCTGCTTTGCTTGATTGGCGAAGCCGTAGGAGATGGCGATGATGAACATCGATGCGGAGATGCTCGCAAGCCAGGCCCATAACGAAATACCCGGCTTCGATCCGAGGGCCGCGTTGTCAGGGCGGTGGTGTGCGTCGTCGCGCCCTCCGCTCGGGTGCGGGTCAAGGCCGTCGTCGTGCGCGGTGATCATATTCGTTTTCATCGCGTCAGCTCCCTCGTGCAAACGCCGTTCGAACCGAACGGCAGTTCCTCCGATTGTCGCCAGCCGTCGATCTTATGGACGTACTGGTCGCCAATTCGCCGAAAAACGCTTCTAGGCCAACGACCGGCGGTGCGGGAGGTTCCCGTTGTCGGGCGCGGACGGCGGTGGAGCCGACCGAAAAAACGGGCCGGCCGCGCCTTGCTTTCACAGGTCCGATATCGCATCTACACGGCGCGCCGCACTGCAAAACCCGCCGGGGTGTTTCAATGGGCTTTTTCATTCTGATTCTAGGACTTGTTCTTTTCATCGGCGCGCATGTCTTCGTCACCATGCGCGCGCAGCGCGAGGCCTTGATCGAGCGGATCGGCGAGGGGGCTTACAAGGCCCTGTTCGCGATCGTCGCCACGGCCGGCGTCGTATTGATCGGCTGGGGCTACGCGCTCTACCGCGAGACCGAATGGATCGCGGTTTGGGATCCGCCGTCATGGACGCGCCATGTCACGGTGCTGCTCATGTGGCCGGCGATCATCTGCGTGACCGCCGCCTACATTCCCGGAAACATCAAGCGCACGCTCAAGCATCCGATGATCGTGGGCGTGAAGCTGTGGGCCGCGGCGCACCTCATTTCGAACGGCGACCTCGGTTCGATCATTCTGTTCGGCGCGCTGCTCGGCTGGGCGGTTTATGATCGCATATCGCTCAAATCGCGCACCGATCCCGGCGGCCCGCCGATTCCAATAGGCGGCAGACGCAACGACATCATCGCGATCGTTGTCGGGACCATCTTCTATCTTGCGCTCGGGCTGGTGTTTCACCCGCTCGTCATCGGCGTCCCGGCTTTCGGCACGCCCGCGCTGGGGACCTGAGCATGTCGACCTATACCGAAGAAAAGCGGCTCACCGCCCCCGACATCCGTTCCCGCAAGGGCGGCCTGCCGATCGTGATGCTCACGTCGTATCATGCGCATACCGCACGCATCGTCGATCGCCATTGCGACGTGATCCTCGTCGGCGACTCCCTCGGCATGGTGATGCACGGATTCGAGACGACCATCCCGGTCACGCTCGACATGATGATCCTGCAGGGCCATGCGGTGATGCGCGGCTCGCGCCGGGCGCTTGTCGTCATCGACATGCCCTTTGGGTCCTACGAGGCCTCCAAGGAGCAGGCGTTTCTGTCGGCGGCGCGGGTGATGAAGGAGACCGGCTGCGGCGCGATCAAAGTCGAGGGCGGCCAGCGCATGTCGGAGACGATCGCCTTTCTGGTCGAGCGCGGCATTCCGGTGATGGGCCATGTGGGGCTGACGCCGCAGTCGATCAACGCGATCGGCGGCTTCAAGGCGCAGGGCCGCGATCCCGCCGACTGGGAGCGCATCGAGGCCGACGCCCGCGCGGTCGCCGATGCGGGGGCTTTCGCGGTCGTCCTCGAGGCGGTCGCCGAGCCGCTCGCCGCGCGGATCACCGGTGAAATCGCGATTCCCACCATCGGTATCGGCGCCAGCCCCGCCTGCGACGGCCAGGTGCTGGTGCTCGAGGACATGCTGGGGTTGTCGCCGCGCGTGCCGAAATTCGTCAAGCGTTTCACCGACCTCGGCCCGTCGATCGACGCCGCGGTCGAGGCCTATGCAACCGAAGTGCGTGCGCGAACCTTTCCAGGCTCCGCCCACGTCTATGCCATGAAGAAGAAAACGACGTGATCGAAAGGCGTTATCGGTAAGATTCGCCGGTGCTTTGCCATGTCCGCGCCATACCGTTAGGTTAGCGAATATAGGATCATGGACGTCGCTGGTGGCGGAAAGGCGGGTGTGGACGCGTGGCCGATATTTTTCGTGAAGTCGACGAGGAAGTCCGGCGGGAACAGCTGAAAAAGCTGTGGGACCGCTACGGCCTGTTCATGGTCGCCGCGGCCGTGCTGGTGATCGCCGGAGTGGGGGCCTGGCGCGGCTATCAGTGGTACGAGGCGCGCAAGGCGGCCGAATCAGGGGCCGCCTACAGTGCGGCGGCGCTGCTGGCGCAGGCGAACAAGCCGGCGGAGGCGAAGGCCGCATTCGCCGCGCTTTCCGCATCGGGAACGCCCGCCTACCGCACGCTGGCGCGGCTGCGCGAAGCCGAAGTTGTCGCCGCGAGCGACAGCGCGGCCGCGGTCGCGATATTCGACGAGGTCGCCGCCAATTCGAGCAACCCGCAGCTCCTGCGCGATCTTGCGACGGTTCGCGCGGGCTTCGTCCTGGTCGACAAGGCCCCTTACGCCGACATCAGCCGCCGTCTCGAGCCGCTCGCCCAGCCGAAGGGCCCGTTTCGCCATTCGGCGCGCGAGCTGCTGGCGCTCTCGGCTTGGCGCGGCGGCGACATGGCGGCAGCACGCCGCTGGGCCGAGGCGGCGCTCGCCGACCCCGATGCGCCCTCCGGCCTGCGCGCCCGTATCGACGTCCTGATGGCGCTGACAAGCGAGAGCGGCAAGAGCTCATGAGAGGAAAGATGCGCGTCTGTGCTCGCCTTGTACTCGTTTCGCTGGCCATGTCGGCGGGCCTCAGCCTTGCCGCGTGCGATTCGGTCGATCGCTTCACCGACACCATGACCGGATTGTTCGACACCAAGAAGCGGTTGCCGGGCGATCGCAAGGCGGTCTTTCCGGAAGGGGTGCCGGGCGTGACTCAGGGCGTTCCGCAGGAATATCTGCCGGCGTCGAAACAGCCGGAGGAGGCGAACGATCCGGCGGCGCAAGAGGGCCAGGCGCCGGCGCAGACCAAGTCGGCGGAGACGCCGGTCGAAAATAAGCCGGCGCGCAAGCCGCGGCCGCGCGCGGCGGAGGCGCCGAAGAAGCCGGTGGAACAGGAGAAGCCGGCAACGGCGGAGACCGCCAAACCGGCGCAAGCGCAGGCGCCGTGGCCGCAGCAACAGCAGACGCAATCGCAATCGCAAACGGCCTGGCCGCAGCAGCAGAAGTCAGGCTCGACGACGGCGCCCTGGCCGGACGCACCGCCCGCCGGCACCTTCTCACGCTGAGCGCGCCGCATTATTGATACGTCATCGCCGGGGGCGGGACCGCCGGGGCGGCGTCGTGCAGATTTCGCTTCGGTGGATTTCGCTCCGATTGTCTTCTGAAGTCGCGCATTCTGCGCGAACGCCGGTTTCCTGCCGCGGAAAATGCTCA
>JAEULX010000077.1 GCA_016793685.1 Bradyrhizobiaceae bacterium | reverse complement strand
GACGACTCGATCGGCGAGCCGCGCCCGCGGCTGCGCATTTCCATCGATCAGGACCGGCTCGAATTCTTCGGCGTCGAACAGCGCGACGTTTACGACACGTTGCAGGCGTTGCTCGGCGGCGTCACCGTCGGGTATTCGCATCGCGGGGAGGACCGCAATCCGATCGAGATCGCGGTGCGCCTGCCCAAGCGCGATCTCTCCTGGAGCGAGACGCTCGCCTCGACGCCGATTCCTGCCAATACGCTGCCGGGCAATCGCACCGTCGTCGAGTTGGGCGACGTCGTGCGCGTGACCAAGGAGGCCGGCTCGCCCGTCATCTTCCGCCGCAATGGCCGCTTCGCCGACATGGTCATGGCGGAGCTCGCCGGCGCGTTCGAGGCGCCGATCTACGGCATGCTCGACGTGGCAAAGCGCATCGACGCGCATGACTGGGGGACGCTGCCGAAACCGGTGATCCGTCTGCACGGTCAGCCCGCAGACGAATCGAAGCCGACGCTGTTGTGGGACGGCGAGTGGGAGATCACCTATGTCACCTTCCGCGACATGGGGGCGGCGTTCGGCGCGGCGATCCTCGGCATCTATGTGCTGGTGGTGGCGCAGTTCGGCAGTTTCCGCCTGCCGCTGGTGATCCTCACGCCCATCCCGCTCACCCTGATCGGCATCGTGCTCGGCCACTGGCTGCTGGGCGCGCCGTTCACCGCCACCTCGATGATCGGCTTCATCGCGCTTGCCGGCATCATCGTGCGCAACTCAATTTTGTTGGTGGATTTCATTCGCCACGGAGCAGGGCAGGGCAAGACCTTGCGTGAAGTCCTGCTCGAAGCGGGCGCGGTGCGCTTCAAACCGATCCTCCTGACCGCGCTCGCGGCAATGATTGGCGCAGGGACCATTCTGCTCGATCCGATCTTCCAGGGGCTCGCGATTTCGCTGCTGTTCGGGCTCGCTTCCTCGACGCTGCTGACGGTGCTCGTCATTCCGGCCATCTATGTCGTGCTGCGCGACGCCGATCGGGTTGTGACGGCCTGATGCAATCAAGGGGAGAATCTGCGTCGTTGCGCTTGATCAAGGCGCTAGCGCGGAGGAATTCTAGGCCTGAGCCGTCGCGGCCTTTGGGGACAAAATTGTGCCGACTGATTTGACAGCGTTGCTCGATGCGCTCGGGGAAGGTCCTGCCCTTGCGGCCGGCGGCGCATTGATCGGCGCGGCGTTCGGCTTTGCCGCCCAGCGCAGCCGGTTCTGCCTGCGCGCGGCGTCGATCGAGTTCTGGCACGGCCATGTCGGCCAGAAGGTTGCGATCTGGCTGATGGCGTTCGCGACGGCGGTGGTGTGGACGCAGGGCTTCATTCTGCTCGGCCTTCTCGACGTGTCGGAAGCGCGCCAACTCGCCCAGCGCGGCAGTCTGTCCGGCGCGGCCATCGGCGGCCTGATGTTCGGCGCCGGTATGATCATGACGCGGGGCTGCGTCGCCCGGCTGCTCGTCTTGTCGGCGACCGGCAATCTGCGGGCGCTTCTGTCCGGCCTGATCATGGCGGTGGCGGCGCAATCGGCGCTGCGCGGCGCGCTGGCGCCGCTGCGCGAGGCGATCACCGGCTGGTGGACCATCGACGGAGCAGGCGCGCGCGATCTGCTGGCCGTGCTCGGCCTCGGCCACGGCCACGCGCTTGCGTTCGGCCTGGTGTGGTGCGGGGCTGCCTATGTCTATGCGCTGAAGAGCCGTCTGCCGATCGGAGCCTGGTTCACCGCCTCGGGCGTCGGCGGCATGGTCGCCGTGGGATGGCTGTTCACCTACCTGATCGCGCAGGCGAGTTTTTCGCCGGTCCGTATTTCCAGTCTCACCTTCACCGGTCCGTCCGCCGACGTCCTGATGCTCGTGCTCGATCAGTCGCGGATGATCTGGAACTTCGACACCGCGCTCGTGCCGGGGGTTTTCCTCGGCTCGCTCGCGGGCGCGCTGCTGTTCCGTGAGTTCAGGCTCGAAGGCTTTCGCGACGGGCAGAGCATGCGGCGCTACATCGTCGGCGCGGTGCTGATGGGGTTCGGCGGGATGCTCGCCGGCGGCTGCGCGGTGGGCGCCGGCGTCTCCGGCGGGGCCATTTTCGCGCTGACGGCGTGGGTGACGCTCGCCTGTATCTGGGTCGCGGCCGGCGTCACCGACCTGCTGCTCGACCGGACCGTTGACGCGCCGATCGGGGCTGCCCCGGGGAGCGCTTTCTGACCCGCGCGCGGTCGCTCTGCACCGCCGGCAGCACGGATCCGCAGAACGCGGCGTGCAGCACCAGGATGACGTCCCGCACCTCCTCGCGCGCGAGCGAATAGTAGATGAACTTGCCGTCGCGGCGCGTCTGCACCAGATCCTCGCTCTTCAACCGGGCGAGTTGCTGGGACACCGAGGGTTGGCGCTGGTCGAGCAGGTCGGCGAGTTCCATCACCGACTTCTCGCCCTCGGCCAGCAGACAGAGGATCACCAGCCGCGATTCGTGGGCCAGCGCCTTGAGGAATTCGCTTGCGTCGCGCGCCCGGTCGAGCAGCTCGGCGATGTCAACCCGACGTTGATCGATCAGCACCGACTTCTCTGCCCGATGTGTTTCGCGTTGTAGTGTGGTCATGGCGTGCTCCGTAGCGGGGCAGAGGTCTAGGGGCGAATTCGTCCGACAAGGGCGAGAATTCGCAGTGAGTGCCTTTCAATCAGTGCATTCTCTGCGGCGAACCGATTCCCACGTCGCCGGAAAAGGCTGTAGCAGGATTCGGTTGGATGTCCGCCTGTGATTCCTCGAGCAGGCGCGCGAGACGGGGAAAGAAGAAGTCCTCGCCGGGATATCCCTCAATCCGGCCTGTCTCGACGTCGTTCGTCACCAGGACGAACGTCGGCGTATAGCGGATCGGGCGCGAGAGCTTGATGGCGGCGAGTTCGGGGCTCCGCTTGTCGATCGACCGCAGCGGCGCTGCTTTTCCCTCCGCCGTTTTCCCGTAGATCGGGCCAATCCGTTCATCCCACATCTTGCAATAGGGGCAGCCCGCCTCGCGCACATAGACGAGTTCCGCGGCCGCCGCGGCGTGCGCCGCGAGCAGGGTAGCAAGGAGAGCGCCGGCGCAGGCGCGAGCGAGAGATGGCAAGGCGAAAGCCCCCAAAACGAATGCGATACATCATATATGTGCGCATTCATACATTTTAGATATACCGCAAGAGCGCGCAATTCTCCAACAGGATGCCCAGGGACTCATGCCATGCTCGATATCGGCCTTTTCGCTGCAGCGGCGGCCGGGCTCTTGTCTTTCCTGTCCCCATGCGTCCTGCCGCTGGTGCCACCATACCTGACGTGGCTCGCGGGCAGTTCGCTCGAGGAGATCACGGGCGACAAACCTCCGCCCGGAACGACGCGCCGGGCATTCCTGCGGGCGCTCGCGTTCGTTTTCGGCTTTTCCGCCGTCTTTGTCGCACTCGGCGCCAGCGCGTCGTTCATCGGCCAGGCGCTCGCGGAGCATCTCGGTCTCCTGTCGCGTCTGGCGGGCATTGTCATCGTCCTGCTCGGCCTGCACTTTCTCGGCGTCTTGCGGATTCCGCTGCTGTATCGGGAGGCGCGCTTCGGGATCGGGACGCAGTCGGCCGGGCTGGCCGGCGCCTTCGTGATGGGGCTCGCATTCGCGTTTGGATGGACGCCCTGCGTCGGGCCGGTCCTCGCCTCGATCCTGCTGATCGCCGGCGCCGACGATTCGGTCCTGCACGGGGCGGCGCTGCTCGCCGCCTATGCCGCCGGCATTGGCATACCGTTTCTGCTGGCGGCGGTGTTCGTGCGTCCGTTTCTCGGCTTCATGCAGCGCTTTCGCCGCCATCTGGGGCTCATCGAGAAAGTGATCGGCGCTCTGCTGGTCTTGACCGGCGTCCTGATCTTTACCGGCTCGATGGCGGATATCGCCGGATGGCTTCTGGAGACGTTTCCGGCGCTCGGGCGCATCGGCTGACGGAGGGGCGCATTTTCTGCGGCGAACCGTTCCAGCTCCGCCGGAAACAGCTCCATGCGGTCAGCCGAAGCGGAACAGCAACAGCTGCTCGAACGATCGCAATTCGATCAGGAGGCGGTGGAGCAGGTCGCCGTCGCTTGCGGTCGCGGCCTGGGGCACCTTTCCGAGCGACGCGCGCGCGCCGTCGATGAGGCGGCGGAAGTCGGGGTCGGCGCGCACCGCGGCGGGCGCTTCGCTCTCGCATCGGGCGAAGGCGGCGTCGCTGGCGCGGGCGGCGTCTGCAACCGCGGTTCGGGTCGCCGGAGCCGAGAGGTCGGGACGCTGCACGCGAAAGACGTCGAGCGCACGGTAAGCCGTGCTCGCCTCGCGAATACAATCGGTGAAGATGCGAGTCCCCGCCATGCGCCGGTCCGCGGCGAGGCGTTCTCCCAATTGCTCGACGAGTTCGGCTGCGCGCGGCAGGTCGCCTGCGTCGATCGCGGCGACCGCATCCGTCGCAAGCGCCGCATGCGGGCTGCCCTGCAAGGCCTTGGCGAGCCGCTCCAGCGCAAGCGCCGCGAGATCGCCGTTGAGCGTGCGCAGGTAGCCCGCCGCAAGGCGGCGTTCCGCCAGCACCGATTCGCGCGCCGCAGCGGGCGCGTTGGTCTGCGCGGCGACCTGGGTCATGCGCGCGACCGGCGCGATCGCCGCGAGGATCAGCACAAGGATCACGCCGGCGCGCAGGCCGGGCGGCTTGCGTCGGGGGCGTCTGCGGCCTAGGCTTCGGCCGAAATCAAATTCCGGTAGGCGCATATGATTACCCGACGCCTCGTTCTCGCCGCTGCGCTCGCGGCCCCGATCCTGCCGGCGTGGGCCGAGGAACCGCGCCTGACCGACGACGGGCTGTTCACCGAAGAGTGGTTCCTGCAGAGCCTGCTCGAACTTCCCGACGATCTCGCGCTCGCGAGTTCCAACGGCAAGCGGCTCGCCATCATGTGGGAATTGAAGGGGTGTCCCTACTGCCGCGAAACGCACATCAAGAATTTCGGCGATCCGGCGATTGCCGACTTCATCCGCCGGCGGTTCGAGGTTCTGCAGCTCAATGTGATCGGCGCGCGCACCGTCGTCGATTTCGACGGCGAGCAGCTTTCCGAAAAGGCGCTTGCCGAGAAATACGGGGTCCGCTTCACGCCGACCTTCCAGTTCTTTCCGGAAAGCGCGGCGGCGATGGCCGGCAAGAAGCCGCGCGAGCGGGAGGTTGCGCGAGCGCAGGGTTATCTCGAGCCGCGGCACTTCCTCGCTCTTTTCCGTTTCGTGGCCGAGAAGGCGTACGAAAAAACGACCCTGCGCGACTATCTGCGCGCGCAGGGCGCGTAGAGGAACCGCCTGGCGCTGCCGCTTCCAAACGGGGAGCGGGCGCGCGCCACGATGCGCGCGACCTCACTTGTTGACGGGCGAATTCGGATCCATCAGCAGCGCGACCAGATCCTTGATCTGGTCGACGGTCAGGAACTTGTTATGCCCGAACCGCGGCATGTTCGAGCAGGCGAGCGCGCTCTGCGGATTGTAGATGCGTTCGTAGAGTTCCTTCTGCGCCGCCGGTGAGAAGTCTTTGGCCCGGCCATAGCCCAGCAGGCTCGGCCCGAGCGTGCCGAAGCTGATCTCGCTGGTCGTGAGCTGGTGGCAGGCATAGCAGTTGCCGCCATTGCCGCGCTGGGGATCGTCCCCCATGCGGCCGCCGTAGCCCGACAGCGCCGATTTCTCGCCCTTCTTCCAGTCGCCCATGAATTGATTGTCGGGCGGATACACGATCGTCGCCTTCTCGCGCACCAGAATGGCGTCGGCGACCGGCTTGGGCGGGTCGTTATGGTATTGCGAGCAGTCGCGCATGGTCTGATCCTGCTCGACCCGCGCCTGCAGCTCGGGCGGAAGTTTGGACCAGGCCGCCGCCACCACGCGCTCGACCTGCTCCCGGGAGACGGTGGATTTTTCCTCCGCCCCCAGGGCCGGCAAGGTTGACAGGGCAAGCGCTGCGAGGCCCGCACATGCAATTCTGTTCACGAAACCCTCCCTCAGCGCTTGATCGAGGGGACTTCGATCACGCCCCCCTCGGCTTTTTTCGTCAGATACGAGATGAGCGCGACCGTCACGTCGGAGGCGTAGCCGACATTCGGCATGCGCATCTGCCAGTAGCAGTCCCAGATGCGATGCTGCATGGTGCGCAGCGAAGCCTGGGACACCCGGTAGGTGGGCCATGAGCCCATCGTCGCCTGGGCGTCCTCGCGGTTGT
>JAEULX010000058.1 GCA_016793685.1 Bradyrhizobiaceae bacterium | reverse complement strand
TTTATCCTTGAAAACCTACGTCATTCCCTCTGAGGTTGCCTAGCTAAAATATTTCTCCCTAGCTTGTTCAGGCTTAAAGAGTCTTGCCAAAATTTCCAGAATGAGATAAAAACTTGCAAAGTGTATGCTGTTCTACCGCATACAGATAAAAAATAGAAATTGTACAACGGGATGTTGAAACGCTCGACGACGACCGAAGAGCGCGGCGACAGCAGCGGTGACCGCCTGCTCGCCGTGCTCAGGCTCTTCACGGTTGAACAGCCCGAATGGACTGTTGAAGCCGCGGCCGACAAGCTCGGCGTGTCGGCAACCACCAGCTATCGCTATTTCCAGCGGCTCACGAAGGTCGGGCTCATCAGCCCGGTTTCGAGCGCGGGCTATACGCTCGGGCCGGCGATCATCCAGATGGACCGGCAAATCCAGATCAGCGATCCGATGCTGAACGCCGCACGCAGCGTCATGACGGATTTGATCGAATATGCAGCGGAGGGTTCGGTCATCCTGCTGTGCCGGCTGTTCCACGACCGCGTGATGTGCGTGCATCAGGTGATGGGGCAGGGGCCGCAGTCGCCGGTGAGCTATGAGCGTGGCCGGCTGATGCCGCTGTTCCGCGGCGCGACGGCGCGCATCATTCTCGCCCACCTGCCGACGCGGAATTTGAAAGCGCTGTTCGCGCGCAGCGCCGACGAGATCGTCGTGGCCGGCCTCGGCTGCGACTGGAACGAGTTCCGACGCAACATGGTCGACTTGCGCCGCGCCGGATTCTGCATCAGCCGCAGCGAAATCGATCCCGGCCGCGTCGGCGTCGCCGCGCCGATCTTCAATGACGAGCGCTCGGTGCTCGGCAGCCTCAGCTTCGTGCTTCCGGTCGACCGTGCGGACGACACCTTGATCGGCCGGCTCGCTCCTTTGACGGTCGCGGGCGCGCGCGAGATCGAGCGCGCCATGATGCGATCGACGGTCACAAGGCCGAGCTCGGCGCGGGTGAAGCTCGCGCGATAATCGATAAACGGGCGGGTCAAGCCCCAGTGGGAGGAACAATGGAAAGCGCAGTAAAAAAGCTGCAGGAGCGGCTGTCGTACACGAAACTCAAGACGCAACTCGCGCCGACTGCCTTCAAAGCCATCCTGTGGACGCTCGGTCAAACGCTCACCGCGGCCGCGATCATCTACCCGCAGTTCCGCATGCGGCTGAAAGAGCGCAACCTCATCGCGCAGATCAAGGCGCATGACGAGAATATCGGCCGCTGGTTCGAGATCCGCGGCGGGCGGGTGCGCTCGCATGCCGGGCTGCACAAGAAGCCGGACATCACCCTGGGCTTCAAGAATGCATTGCTCGGCGTCGAACTGCTCACGCCGCCGATCAACTGGCTGAACCAGGTCAACGCGCAGAAGGACTTCAAGCTCACCGTCGATGGGGCCGAAGACCTCACCAACTGGTTCGCCCAGACCCTGATGATGGTGCAGTCGGTCGGTTACAAAATGGGCGTGCCGATGGCGGATGGCTCGGTGCGCTACTGCAACATGGCAAACGGCGGACCGCTGTTCGTCTATGTCAAGGATGGCAAGATCGTCCGCACCACGCCGATCGCGTTCGACGAAACCGATCCCCCGCCGTGGACCATCGAAGCGCGCGGACAGAAATTCACCCCGCCGCGCAAGACGACGCTGGCGCCCCACGGCCAGAATTCGAAGGCGATCATCTATTCGCCCGACCGGCTGCTGTATCCGCTCAAGCGCGTCGACTTCGATCCCAAGGGCGCGCGCAATCCGCAGAACCGCGGCAAGTCGGCTTATGTCCGCATCAGCTGGGACGAGGCGCTCGACATCGTCGCGAGCGAGATCAAGCGCGTGAAGCATGACTACGGTCCCGGCGCGATGACGGTGTCGCACGGCTCGCACCACACCTGGGGCCATGTCGGCTACTACCTCTCCTGCCTGTTCCGCTTCCGCAACGCCGTCGGCCACACGCCGGTGCACCACAACCCCGACAGCTGGGAAGGCTGGTATTGGGGCGCGGCGCATCATTGGGGCTACACGCTGCGCGTCGGCCAATGCGAGACCTACGGCACGGTCGAGGACCTGCTGAAAAACTGCGAGATGGTGGTGTTCTGGGCCGCCGACCCGGATACGACCAGCGGTTCCTACGGTTCGCAGGAAGGCACCGTCCGCCGGCAGTGGCTGAAGAAGCTCGGGATCAAGCTCGTCCACATCGATCCCTACTACAATTCGTCGGCCCAGTTCCTTCCCGGCAAATGGCTGTGCCCGAAGCCGACGACATCGCCCGCGCTCGCGCTGGCGATCGCCTATGTCTGGATCAAGGAAGACCTGTACGACAAGGAGTACGTCGCCACGCACACCGTCGGCTTCGATGCGTGGAAGGCCTATGTGATGGGCGAAGAGGACGGCACGCCCAAGACGCCGGAATGGCAGGAGAAGGAAACCGGCGTTCCCGCCAAGGACGTGCGTGCGCTCGCGCGCGAATGGGCGAAGCACCGCACCTACCTTGCCTGCGGCGGCTGGGGCAACGGCCACGGCGGCGCCTGCCGCAACCAGACCGGCATCCAATGGGCGCGCACGATGGTGTGCCTGATCGCGATGCAGGGACTGGGCAAGCCGGGAATCAACATGGGGAACCTGCAATGGGGCTCCCCGGTCGACCTCAATTTCTACTTCCCCGGCTACGCCGACGGCGGCATGTCCGGCGATCTCGAGGCGACCTCGCTTGCGGTCGAGCTTTATCAGCGCATGCCGCAGCTGCCGACCATGAACACGCCGCTGCAGAAGATTCCGCGCATCTATCTGCCCGAGGCGATCCTCGAAGGTAAGGCGGAAGGCTATCCGTGGAACGGCAAGTCCATCGAGGCGCAGTTCCAGAAATTCAGCTATCCGGCCGCCGGCCACGCGCCGGTGCGCATGCTCTACAAATACGGCGGCTCGCTGATCGCGACCATGAACAACACGCACCGCCACATGAAGATGTTCCAGTCGGAGAACCTGGAATTCATCGTGGCGCAGTCGATCTGGATGGAGGGCGACACCAAGTTCGCCGACGTCATCCTGCCGGCCTGCACCAATTTCGAGCGGGTCGACATCAGCGAGTGGGCGGCGCTCGGCGGCTACGGCCATCATGGCCAGCAGCAGCTCAATCACCGCGTCATCATCTTCCAGGCGCCGGCGATCGAGGCGCTCGGCGAGTCCAAATCCGACTTCTGGATTTTCAACGAAATCTGCAAGCGCCTGGGCCTCGCCAACTACTTCTCCGAGGGCGTCAACGAGATCGACTGGGTCAAGCGCATCTTCCTTGCGTCCGACCTGCCCAAGCACATTTCCTGGAAGGAGTTCATGCGCCGCGGCTACTTCGTCGTTCCCGCGGAAAAGGAGCACCTGCGCGCGCCGGTGTCGTTCCGCTGGTTCTGGGAGAATCGCAAGAAGGATGTACCCGAGCCGCAGCCGCTGCCGTCGGACTATTCGACCGATTACCTGCGCGGGCTGCAAACGCAGTCCGGCAAGCTCGAATTCGAATCGAGCAGCCTCAAGCGCCTGAAGGATCCGGAGCGTCCGCCGGTCCCGCGCTACGTGCCGTCCTGGGAAGGGCCGCACACCACCGATCTGGTGCAGAAGTATCCGCTGCAGTTGCTGACGCCGCACTGCAAGTACAGCTTCCACACCCAGGGCGACGGCAAGGACTCCTACCTCCTCAATATCGCCGATCACCGCGTGAAGGTCGGCGACTATTACTACTGGCTTGTCCGGCTCAATCCGCATGACGCGGCGGAGCGCGGCATCAAGCAGCACGACCTCGTCAAGGTCTACAACGATCGCGGCGCCGTGCTGTGCGCGGCGGTGATCACCGAGCGGCTGGCGCGCGGCGTCGTGCACAGCTTCGAGTCCTCGGCGATCTACGAGCCGATGGGCGAGATCGGCAAGTCGATCGATCGCGGCGGCACCGTCAATCTCCTGATGCCGCACAAGTCGCAGACCAAGTCGACCCACGCGCTCGCCGGCTCGCAGGCGCTGGTCGAGATCGAAGTATGGGACGGCACGATCGAGCACATCTCCGAGGCCTATCGCGAGACGGCGCCCGCGGCAGCGCGCGCGTCGGCGTGACGCCGGCGCGCCAGGCGCCTCCCATCGCACAGGTCAGGTTCAGGAGTTTCGACGATGAAGAAATGGACAATGGTCATCGATGTCGCCGAGTGCACGAACTGCCAGAACTGCACGCTCGCGACCATGGACGAATATGTCGGCAACGACTTTCACGGCTACTCCGCGCCGATGCCCAAGCACGGCCATCGCTGGGTCGATATCTTGCAAAAGGAGCGCGGCCAGGCGCCCATGATCGACATCGCCTTCGTGCCGGTGATGTGCAATCACTGCGACAACGCGCCCTGCGTCGCCAAAGGTGGCGGCGCGGTCGTCAAGCGCAGCGACGGCATCGTCATCATTGATCCGGACAAGGCGCAGGGCCGCAAGGATATCGCCGCCAGCTGCCCCTACGGCAACATCTGGTGGAACGAGGAACTGAAACTGCCGCAATCCTGGACGTTCGACGCCCATTTGATCGATCAGGGTTGGACGCAGACGCGCGGACAGCTTTCCTGTCCGACCGGGGCGATGAGCGCCGTCAGCGTCGACGACGACGAACTCGCGAAGTTGGTCGAAGAGCAGGGCCTCGAAGTGCTCAAACCCGAACTCGGCACCAAGCCGCGCGTCTACTACCGCAACCTGTGGCGCTACACGCGATGCTTCATCGGCGGCACGGTCTCGACCGAGATCGACGGCGCGGTCGAATGCGTCGAGGGCGCGCGCGTCCGCCTAGCGAAGGACGGCGTCCGGCTCAATGACGCGCGCACCGACGCCTACGGCGATTTCAAGTTCGATCGGCTGGCGCCGGATTCGGGAACCTACGCGGTCGAAGTCGAGGTCGAGGGCAAGCCCGCCAAGACGGTCGAGGCAAAGCTCGGCGAAAGCATCAATCTCGGCGAAATACGGGTGTAGGCGTCCGCCACCACTTCAGCGCCGACTTTTTCAGAAGCTGCGGGCGCCCGGCGCGAAACGCCGGGCGCTTGCCGCATGTCTCCACAACCTTATGGTCGGAGTTATTAACGCCGATCATCCCGCCATCATGACTTGATTTCTCCGCTTGCATTTCGGCGCGCTCGCGGGGAGCGCAGTGAATTTG
>JAEULX010000047.1 GCA_016793685.1 Bradyrhizobiaceae bacterium | reverse complement strand
AGGAACTCTGGGGACGCGACGACGTCGCGGTCACCCGGCGCGCCCTGCGTCGAACCGAGTTCGATGCCGCCGTCGACGTGCTGCGGTTCGTTCCCGGCGCGGCGCTGTCGTAGCCCCCGCGAACAGGCGGCCCGGACGGGGTCAAGGCGGTCGCCGCGCACGGCGAAAATCCTTTTGCGGCAACGCCCATTTTTCATTGCAGCGCCCTCGCGGCGGTGCGAGAGGCGTGCTATTGACGACATCGTGATACCCGGAACGGGCCGCGTCCGGCGGCCGGTCCGGCGCCAATTTGGTCGTTAAAAACATACGACAATACAAGAACCCAGAACGACCTCTTCACACCGAAGATCGTTCTTACAGGGCGGGTGTGACGGCATGAAAGACATTTTGGAGAGACTTGCGCAACGTCGGGCCGGGGCACGGCTGGGCGGCGGAGAGCCGCGCATCGAGATGCAGCACAAGCGCGGCAAGCTCACGGCGCGCGAACGCATCGATCTGCTCTTGGACCACCAGTCGTTCGAAGAATACGACATGTTCGTCGAGCACCGCGCGAGCGAATTCGGGGCCGACAAGACCAAGATTCCCGGCGACGGCGTGGTGATCGGCTGGGGCACCATCAATGGCCGCGCGGTGTTCGTTTTCGCCAAGGACTTCACCGTGTTCGGCGGCTCGTTGTCCGAAGCGCACGCCCAGAAGATGACCAAGATCCAGGACATGGCGGTGAAGGCGCGGGCGCCGATCATCGGCCTGTTCGACGCGGGCGGAGCGCGCATCCAGGAAGGCGTCGCAGCCCTCGGCGGCTACGGAGAAGTGTTCAAGCGCAACGTGCTCGCGTCCGGTGTCATCCCGCAGATTTCGGTGATCATGGGTCCCTGCGCCGGCGGCGACGTCTATTCCCCGGCGATGACCGACTTCATCTTCATGGTGCGCGACACGAGCTACATGTTCGTCACCGGTCCCGAAGTGGTGAAGACGGTGACGAACGAGGTGGTCACGGCCGAGGAACTCGGCGGCGCCAGCGTTCATGCCACGAAATCCGCCGTCGCCGACGGCGCCTTCGAGAACGACGTCGAATGCCTCCTGCAGATGCGCCGGTTTGTCGACTTCCTGCCGTCCCACAGCGGGGGCGGGGTGCCCGAATGGCCGACCTTCGACAATCCCGAGCGGGTCGACGACTCCCTCGACACGCTGATTCCGGACAACCCGAACAAGCCGTACGACATCAAGGAACTGATCCTGAAGATCGTCGATGAAGGCGACTTTTTCGAACTGTCGAAAACCTTCGCGCGCAATATCGTCATCGGCTTCGGCCGGATCGCCGGGCGCACGGTGGGCTTCGTCGCCAACCAGCCGATGGTGCTCGCAGGCGTCCTCGATTCGGATGCGAGCCGCAAGGCGGCGCGCTTCGTACGCTTCTGCAATGCCTTCGACATTCCGATCGTCACCTTCGTCGACGTGCCCGGCTTCCTTCCCGGCACCGCGCAGGAGGCCGGCGGCCTGATCAAGAATGGGGCAAAGCTGCTGTTTGCCTATAGTCAGTGCACGGTCCCGCTGGTCACGGTGATCACCCGCAAGGCTTTCGGCGGCGCCTATGACGTCATGGCCTCGAAGCATATCGGGGCCGACGTGAATTACGCCTGGCCGACGGCGCAGATCGCGGTGATGGGCGCCAAGGGCGCGGTCGAAATCATCTTCCGCTCCGATATCGGCGATGCCGCGAAGATCGCCGCGCGCACCAAGGAGTACGAGGAGAGCTTCATGTCGCCGTTCAAAGCGGCGGAGCGCGGCTATATCGACGAGGTCATCATGCCGCATTCGACGCGCCAGCGGATCGCCCGGGCGCTATCGATGCTGCGCACCAAGACCTTGGAGATGCCGCAGAAGAAGCACGACAACCTGCCGCTCTGACGCCGCGCCACAGGCGCGCGGCGCGTTTTGGGTTCGCTTTCGGCTGTCGCGCCATAGCGCGATTGCCGAAAGGCCGCGTACACCAAGCCGCGCCGTACAGCGGTCAGTTCACCGCAGACCCGCGGCGGATATCGGCCTCGATCAAGAGCTTCGTGCCCCTGCCGAAGCGGACCCGGTAGGCCTGCACGTTCTCCATGATGCGCTGCACGTAATTGCGCGTCTCGGAGAACGGAATGCGTTCGACCCAATCCACCGGATCGACATTCGGGTCGCGCGGGTCGCCGAAGCGCTCGATCCATTCCTGCACGCGGCCGCGGCCGGCATTGTAGGCGGCGAACGCGAGGATGTAGGAACCGCGATAGGCTTCGATATTGCCGCCGAGTTCGGCCGCGCCCATCTGCACATTGTAGACGTTGTCATGCAGCAGGCGCTTCTGGTCGAAGCGGACGTTGTAGGTCTTGGCGATATAGCGTCCGGCGGCCGGCGTGACCTGCATCAGGCCGAGCGCATTCGCAGGGGAAACCGTCTGCGGATTGAACGCGCTCTCCTGGCGGGCGATCGAATAGACGATTGCCGGCTCGACCTCGGGTCCGATCGCCGAATAGTTGGGCAGCCCGTAGGTGGGGAAGGCGTGATGGTCGAGCGGAAGGCCGCGCCCGACCGCGTCCTTTCCCATCACCACCGAGGCGCGCGCATCGTTGTGCTTGCGCGCAAGCTCCGCAATGAGGGTCAGCGCCTCGGCATTGTCGGTGCGTTCGAGGTCGGCGACGAAGGTGATGACGAGGCTGCGCTCGCCGATTTCGTAGAGGAGATCGACGGCGCGGACGATTTCCAGCTGGCTGAGCGAGGCGCGTCGCGTCGCCGACATCGCGGGTGGCGGCGCCAGCGCGATTTCCCGCATGCCCAGCCGGGCGGCGGCGAGCTGGCCGTAGTACGTCGTCGCATACCGCGCGGCCGCCTGGTAGAAGGCTTGCGCCTCATGCCGCCGGCCGGCGGCCTCGGCGGCGCGGCCCTGCCAGTAGCCGGCACGGGACAGCGCCGTCGTATTCTCGATGCCCAGCGCACGGATGCGCGCGAAGTGCTGCGCGGCGGTGTTGGGATCGTTGAGAAAGCGCAGGGCGATCCAGCCCGCCATGAATTCGCTTTCGACCTTGTAGTTGTCCTTCTCCGGCAGCGCGGCATTGCGGCAGATGAGGTATGCGGCCTTGGCCTGATCGAGCTCCAGGAGCTTGCGGGCGACCAGCCGCCGTTCGATCCACCATTCGTCGGTGTCGTGCGCTTCGCCGAGATCGGACGGCGCGGCGACGAGCAGGCGTGCGGCTTCCTCGTATTGATCATTGCGGCGCAGCCACTGAATGCGGCTGAACATGTAGCCCGCATCGTTCCGGGCGCTCGCGGGAACGGCGTCGAGCAGCGCCTTGGCGTTGTTCGCCTTGTCGCTCACCGCCTTGCGCGCCCTGAGAATAGCCATTTGCGCCCCGCCAAGGCGCGCCGCGGCGCGCTCGGCGGCGTCCATGTCGTCCTCGTAGATGCGGCGGTCCATGCGCGCCTTGTCGTCGCCGGGCGTAATCAGCTCGCCGAAAACGTCGCGCGCTTCGCTTTCGACGTCGCGGCCGAACTTCTGGGTCCAGCCGACGCGCATCTGCGCCTGCGCAGCGCCGCGGATGCCGCCCGCCAGCAAGGCACGGGCATAGGCAAACCGGCCAAGCGCGCTCAGCGGCTCTTCCTTGTCGAAAAATGCGCGGATGGTGGCGAGGTCGCCCTTTTCCGTCCACAGCATGGCCTCGGCCCGCCGCCGCAGCCGGCCGATGCTCGGCCACGCCGGGTTGGACGTTATAAATGCGTTGTAACGGGGGAAATTCACCTCGTCATTGTCGTCGCTGCGCAGGATCATCCACTCGACGAGCTTGCGCGCCATCGGATCGGAGATCGAGCGCTGCAATTCGGTTGCCGCGCCGGATTTCCCGCGCCGCGCGTATTGCATGGCCTGCTTGACGGCTTCGACGTCGGAACTCGAAGTGGCGCGGGTCGGAGAGAATGTCAGCGGGACATCGTCCGAGGCGGACGACACGGCGGGACCCGGCGCGATCGCCGTACGCTTGCTGGACGTCGCCTGCGCATCGAGCGAGCGCGGGGCGGTTCCGGGCGTTCGTGTTGCGGTCGCCGAGCCCGGACGCATGCGCGGAAGCGGAACCGCCTTGGTCGAGCGCGCAATCGCAGGGGTTTTCTTCCCCGCCTTTGCGGCTTTTGCTGGCTTGTGGGCGGCAAGGGCCGGCATCGCGGTCGCGGCGAGCGTCGTGAGCACGACGAGCGAAACGCGCAAGAAGAGCTGTCTGCTTTTGAGCACTGACCATCCCCCGGGTCAGACATGAACTCGGCAAGAGAAGTAATTCGGCCGGTTGCATTAATAATGTCTTAAACCGTTCAAACATGGCAATTTTCGGCCGCCGCGGGGCGCGAAAACAGGCGGTCGACCGGCGTTTTGCATCGGCCCTGATATGCCGAAACGGGCTTTCGCCGGCAGTCGCGACCCGATATCTATGGGAGCGGGCGGCTCATGCGCCGCCCATCCGAGCCGGAGGAGCAAATCATCATGACCGCCAAGACCAATTTTCGGGGTTCGTTCACCGCCCTGGTGACCCCGTTCAAGAACGGCGCGGTCGACGAAAAGGCCTTTCGCGAACTCGTCGAGTGGCAGATCAGCGAAGGCACCAACGGATTGGTGCCGGTCGGCACCACCGGCGAGAGCCCGACGCTGTCGCACGAGGAGCACCGGCAGGTGGTGCAGTGGTGCGTCGAGCAGGTGCGCGGCCGCATCCCGGTGATCGCCGGCGCGGGCTCCAACTCGACCGCCGAAGCGATCGACTTCTCGCGCCATGCCGAGAAAGTCGGGGCGAACGCCGTGCTCATCGTCACGCCGTATTACAACAAGCCGACGCAGGAAGGCCTTTATCAGCACTACAAGGCGATCAATGACGCGATCGGCATTCCCATCATCATCTACAACATCCCGGCGCGCTCGGTGATCGACATGTCGGTCGACACGATGAAGCGCCTGTTTGAACTCAAGAACATCGCCGGGGTCAAAGACGCGACCGCCAACGTGGTGCGCGTCTCGCAGCAGCGCGCGGCGATGGGACCGGATTTCAACCAGTTGTCGGGCGAGGATGCGAGCGCGATCGGCTTCAATGCCCATGGCGGGCATGGCTGCATATCTGTCACCTCGAACGTCGCGCCGCGGCTGTGCGCCGAATTTCAGGGCGCGTGCCTGAAGGGCGATTACGCGGCGGCGCTCAAGCTGCAGGACAAGCTCCTGCCGCTGCATACCAACCTGTTCATCGAGACCAATCCCTCGCCGGCGAAATATGCGCTCTCGCTGCTCGGCAAGTGTGCGGACACCGTGCGCCTGCCGCTGGTTCCTTTGTCGGACAAGTCGAAGGCCGTGGTGCGCGACGCGATGGTGCATGCCGGGCTGATCAATTCGCGGATTTTCCGGCGAAGCGGGAACCGGTTCGCCGCAGAAGATGCGACTACTCAAGGAAACGACAGCGAATTCCGCTTCGACTGGAACGGAATTCGCTCGGGCCTTCAATCGTATTTTTCTCAGCTCGCGGCGTTCAGGGCTCCCACTTAGGCGGGGGCCGCCCGGCGTCCCGCCTGTCGAGGAGGACGGCGATGATCGAGGAGTTCAAGAAATTTGCGATGCGCGGCAACGTTGTCGATCTCGCGGTCGGCATCGTCATTGGCGCGGCTTTCACTGCGATCGTGAATTCGCTCGTGAACGACATGATCAACCCGCTGATCGGCGCGGTCACCGGCGGTCTGGATTTTTCCAGCTATTTCCTGCCGCTGTCGTCGAACGTCGAGGCCACCAATCTGGCCGAGGCGAGACGGCAGGGCGCGGTTCTCGCCTGGGGCAACTTCGTCACCATGGTGATCAATTTCCTCATCGTCGCCTGGGCGCTGTTCTTCGTGGTGAAGGGCATCAACCGCCTCAGCGCCAAGCAGGATGAACAGAAACCGGTTCCCGAGGACGTCCAGTTGCTGACCGAGATACGCGATCTGCTGAAGGCGGATCGCGTTCCTGGCCTGCGGTGAGCGCGATGGGCTCGCCGCGACAAGTGCCTGTCGCCGGGTCGGCAGCGCGTCGAACGCCGCCCGCCGGTCGCCGGCCGGCGTTCGATCCGTTCGCTGTAATCTGCATCCGCGGCTGATCGTACGACCATGGCGAAAGCCCCAGAACGCAAGATCAAGGTGGTTGCGGACAATCGCAAGGCGCGGTTCAACTACGAAATCGGCGAAACCTTCGAAGCCGGGATTGCGCTGACCGGCTCGGAAGTGAAGTCGCTGCGCCAGGGGCGCGCGAGCATCGGCGAATCCTACGCGGATGCGCGGGAGGGCGATCTGTGGCTCCTCAACGCCAACATTCCCGAATATCTGCAGGCCGGCCAGTTCAATCATCCGCCCAAGCGCCCGCGCCGACTGCTGCTGCATCGCCGGCAGATCGACCGGCTCGCCGCCGGCGTCGAGCGCGAAGGCATGACGATCGTTCCGCTCAAGCTGTATTTCGACGAGCGGGGACGCGCCAAACTCGAGGTGGCGCTCGCCCGCGGCAAGAAGCTGCACGACAAGCGCGAGACCGAGAAGCGGCGCGACTGGGATCGCGAGCGCGGACGCCTCTTGCGCGCGCGCGGCTGATTCGCCGGAAGGGGAGGATGACGTGTCGGAGCGCCTGATCGGCATGTTGCTGTTTCCGCGCATGACGCAGCTCGACCTCACCGGACCTTACGAAGTGTTCGCGCGGCTTCCGAACACGCGCGTCAGCCTCGTTGCGCACCGGCTCGATCCGGTCGAGACCGATCGCGGACTGATCATTCTGCCGAATGCGACCTATGCGGATTGCCCTCAGGTCGATGTCATCGTCGTTCCGGGCGGTCCGGGGCAGCAGGACCTGATGGACGACGCGCCCACGCTCGCCTTTCTGCGACGGCAGGCGGAAGGCGCAGCCTACGTCACGTCGGTCTGCACCGGCTCGCTGGTGCTGGGCGCGGCCGGTCTCCTCGAGGGCCGCCGCGCCACCTGCCATTGGGGCGCCATCGACCTTCTGTCCCATTTCGGTGCGATGCCGACACGCGAGCGCATCGTTTTCGATGGCAGGATCATCACCGCCGCCGGCGTCGCCTCCGGGATCGATTTCGCGCTTGCGCTCGCTGCACGGCTCGACGGCGAGACCGTCGCGCGCGAGATCCAACTGCACATCGAATACGATCCGGCTCCGCCGTTCGATAGCGGCTCGCCGCGCACGGCCGCGCCGGACATCGTGGAACGCGTGAAGGCGCGCGGGGCCAAGCTCTATGCGGCGCGGGCGGACACGGCCCGCCGCGCGGGAGAAAAGATCGGCCAGGGGTGAGAGCGGCGGCAGCGAACGCGGACGTGCGTCAGGCCGAGAGGTCGCCGAACTCCGGATGCCGCGCCATATAGTCGGCGACGCACCAGCAGCGCGGCACGACCTTGAGGCCGCGCGCCCGCGCCGCCTCCAGCGCGCCCTGGACCAGCCGCGAGGCGATGCCGCGCTGGCGAAACTGCGGCGGCACCTCCGTATGGGTGAAGGTGAGCACGCCGTCGGCGAGGCGGTAATAGGCCAGCGCCGTCGCGCCCTCGGCGGTGAGTTCGAA
>JAEULX010000046.1 GCA_016793685.1 Bradyrhizobiaceae bacterium | reverse complement strand
CGTTGCCCTGGCGCGCCTTCGGCGTCGATGGCCGACATTAATTTATATATCGGTCGCGCCGACGGCAGCGGAAGGCTCTCGTTGAGCAGGATGGTCTCGGCCCGTTCGCGGCGGACACCATCCAGCCGGCGCGCAAGCTCGGGCGAGCACGCAATCGCGCACTCGACCGCCTCCGCCTCCGCCCGGCTCAATGTGCCCGCCACGAACCAGGGCAGAAGCAATTCCAGTTCAATCGCACCGAGGACGATGCCATCGGTCATCATCATGGCAAACCCCGCTCGACCCCTGGCTGCGCGAGCAGTCCCCGATCGCGTGCACGTTTCACCAAACGGTGTCGCCGCACCCGATCCCCGTTCGCCTCCAGCCCCGACCCCAATCACATTTCAGTTGGCACTCCGCAGCCGGCAGCTCCGTTGAAGCGTAGTGGCGCGGAAAGGTGATTTGGTTCACGCAACGAATGAACCAGCCGATTGGCGCGCAAAATCGCGCCTTTGCGGCGGATGCGAATACCGTTCAACACGATTTGATTCGGGCATATCGGCCGCGCATTGACCTAATCGCTGGACAAACAAAAGGATTCGACAGGTGAGCGCTCATATGATGAAGTCCGCCGCCTTGGGATCGGAGGGGACATCAACGATCCATAAGAGCGCTACCCGTCTTCGACGGGCACGGGGACGTTGGCGTTGACTGCGCTGACGCTAGACAAGGGGAGCGAGCATGCCGCTCGATGAGAAGTTTCGGACTAATCTCGCGGACCGTCGCGAAAAAGTCAGCGCTTCCGGCGGACCCAAAAAGATCGAGGAGCGGCACCAGAAGGGCCTGATGACGGCCCGGGAACGGTTAACCGGGCTGTTCCAGGAAGATACGTTCCAGGAATACGGCGCGCATATTCGCCATGGCGTCACCGCCTTCGGCATGTCGGACATCGAGATTCCGTCGGATGGCGTCGTGGTCGGCACCGGCTACGTCGATGGCCGCCAAGTCTCCGCCTTCAGCCAAGACTTCATGGTGATGGGCGGAACGCTCGGCAAGATGCATGCGCGCAAGATCGTCTGGGCGCAGGACTATGCCTTGAAAAACGGCACGCCTTTCATCGGCTTCAAGGATTCCGGCGGCGCCCGCATCCAGGAAGGCGTCGACTCGCTGTCCGGATACGGCGAGGTGTTCTACCGCAATGTCGGTCTGTCGGGCGTCGTGCCGCAGATCGCGGTCATCGCCGGCCCGTGCGCCGGCGGCGCCTCCTACTCGCCCGCGCTGATGGATTTCATCATCATGACGCGGCAGAACGCACAGATGTTCATCACCGGTCCGCAGGTGATCAAGTCGGTCTCCGGCCGCAACGTGACCATGGACGAAGTGGGCGGGGCGGAGATGCACGCCTCGATCAGCGGCAATGTTCACCTGCTCGCCGACGACGACCGGCACGCGATCGAGTTGACGCGCCAGTTGCTCTCGTTCCTGCCGAGCAACAACACCATGGACCCCCCGCACGATTTGCATGCGCAGATCGACTACGGCCCGGACGACGAAATGGACGCCCTCGTGCGCTCCGACCCGTCCGATCCGATGGACATGCACGCCATCGTGCGCCGCGTGGTGGACAACGGCTTCCTGTTCGAGATCCACGCGAGCTTCGCCAAGAATCTGATCGTCGGATTCGCCCGGATCGAGGGTTTGATCGTCGGCGTTCTCGCCAACAATTCGATGGAAAAGGCCGGCTGCCTCGACATCGACTCGTCCGACAAGGGCGCGCGCTTTATTCGCTTCTGCAACGCGTTCAACATCCCGATCGTCACCTTTGTCGACGTCCCGGGCTTCCTGCCCGGCATCGAGCAGGAACGCGGCGGCATCAGCCGCCATGGCGCCAAGATGCTGTTCGCCTACTCCAGCGCGACCGTGCCGAAAGTGACGATCGTCTGCCGCAAGGCCTATGGCGGCTCCTATCTCGCCATGTGCAGCCAGGAAATGGGCGCGGACGTCGTCTATGCCTGGCCTGCGGCCGAGATTGCGGTCATGGGGGCTGCGGGCGCCGTCAACATCCTGTACAGCAAGGAGCTGAAGTCCATCGCCGACGCGGAGGAGCAGAAGGTCAAGCGGAAAGAGTTCGTCGAGTATTACCGTTCGGAATTCGCCTCGCCGTATCTCGCCGCGTCCAAAGGCTACATCACCGACGTCATCGAACCGGAACTCACCCGTGCGATGCTTTCGCTCGCCTTGCGCAAATTGCTGAGCAAGCGCGAATTGCGTCCGCCGAAGAAACATGGACTGATACCGCTCTGACCGGCAATCAACGAGAGAAGGCCGTCTGTGAACGACGACAGCTTCTTCAGCTTTCTCAGCCACCCGCTCGGCGTTGCGCTCATAGCTGCGATCGTCGCCGCGATCACCGCGCGGCTGACGGTCAAGTCCATGATCGCGCAGGGGCTGCTGGCGGCGCCGCCGGTCGCCCGTCCGGCGGCCGGCGTGGAGGATCATGCGGTGATCGCAGCGATTGCCGCAGCTGTCGCAGCTTCGTTTGCGGGGTCGCGCCTGGTGTCCGTCAGGCAGGCCCGCGAAGCGCAGCGGAACGCCATCATCGCTACGATCGCCGCGGCGATCGAGGCGTCGTTCGGCAATTCGCGCATCGTTCAGATCGGCATCGTGCCGTCCGCTTCCGCCCGGGAAGCGCAGTTTCCTGCGTCGCCGGGGCGTAGATAGTCATGTTCACTGCAACCTAACCGACCACCGCCGCCAAGACAGGGGGGACGATACACCATGATGAGACACCTGCGGATCACTGTCGATGGGCGTGCCTACGACGTCGTCGTTGAGGACGTGACGCAAGCCGGAACGTCGACAACCACGCCGATGCCCGGTCCCTATGTGCCGCCTGCGGGCGCGACGCCGGCGCCGATGGCCGCGTCTCCGGTGGCCGGCACCGGCGGCTCATCCGGCGCCAGCACGTCCGCCGCGCAAAGCGTAGGCGGCCCGGACGACCGCGTTTCGCCGCTTGCCGGCGTCGTCATCGAAGTCAGCGTCAAGGTCGGCGACTCGGTCGAGGTCGACGACCAGGTTGTCGTGCTCGAAGCGATGAAGATGAAGACCGTCATCGGCGCACACAAGAGCGGTCGAATCACCGCCGTCCACGTCAAGGAAGGCGACGCCGTCGATGCCGATCAGCCCCTGGTGACGATTTCCTGATCGCAGATGAACGGCGAGTGGAGAGGCCATTCGCGCTGCGGAGTACGGGCGTCTTCCCGAACGCGCTGCGGCTGCTCGTTGGCTTCCGGTGGTCAGAATTGCGTCAGGTGCGATAACAGGAGCACGTCATGAGTGACGTATTGTCTACCGTCTTGGCGCAGGCGGCGTTCGCCTACATTTTGATGGCGATCATCGCTGCACTATGCGCCGTCATCATCCGTGTCATCGTGATGGCGCTGGCGCGGGTGCAGCAGCCCACGATCGTGGTCGCGCCGCCGCTGACGGTTTCCGCCAAGCCCGCTGTCGACGAATCCGCCATGACCGCCGCAGTGATCGCGGCCGCGGTTCACGCCTTCATGGGCGCTCATCGCATCATCTCCCTCACCGAGTCGACCGACCAGTCCACCTGGGCCCACGAAGCGCGGGCAAGGCATCACACGTCGCACACGCCGCATCGCTGAGACGTATTCCCAGTCGTCCCTTATTGGAAAGACGCCAAGCGTGACCCAGATCCACATCCTCGACCTGTTTCAAGGCCTTGCCACGCTCGCTGCCGCTGAGCCGACCATCTTGTTCGGTCGAATCTTCCTGATGCTGCTCGGCCTGCTGCTGATCTATCTCGGCCAGAAGGGCGTGCTGGAAGCGCTGCTGATGATCCCGATGGGTCTCGGCATGGCGACGGTGAATGCGGGCGTTCTTTTCCTGCAAGCCAATAAAATGGGAACGTTGTTCCTCGATCCGCTCGCATCCAGCACCGATGACGTCGTCTCGCAGTTACAGATCAACTGGCTGCAGCCGATTTATACGTTAGCTTTCTCCAACGGCCTGATCGCGTGCCTGGTTTTTCTCGGGATCGGCACCCTTCTCGATGTCGGCTATGTCATGCAGCGCCCGTTCCGCAGCATGTTTCTGGCGGTCTGCGCCGAGCTTGGAACGCTGGTCGCCTTTCCGCTCGGCGTGCTGATGGGCCTGCCCGCGAAGCAGGCGGCCGCCACCGCCACCATCGGCGGCGCCGACGGTCCGATGGTGCTTTTTTCCTCGCTCATCCTCGCGCCGGAAATCTTCGTCCCCATCACCGTGGTCGGCTATCTTTATCTGGGGCTTACTTACGGCGGTTATCCCTATCTGATCAAGATAATGGTGCCGAAGCGTCTGCGCGCGATACAAATGCCGGCGGAAGCGACGCGACCGATCTCAGCCGGCGAGAAGATGATCTTCGCCGTGCTCACCTGCGTGCTGCTGTCGCTGCTGTTCCCGGTGGCGGCGCCGTTGTTCCTGGCGCTGTTCCTCGGCGTGATCGTGCGCGAAAGCGGGCTTAAC
>JAEULX010000033.1 GCA_016793685.1 Bradyrhizobiaceae bacterium | reverse complement strand
CCGGCGCCGCAGGCGGCGTTCGACGAGGCCCATCCAAGCGATCGCGCCTTTACGCCGCTGCTCAAGACTTTGCCCGCGCCGGAAAGCGCGGTCGAGAGCTACATCGCCCGCGAAAGCAAGTTCGACCCGGACATCTGGGTCGTCGAGATCGAAGAACGCTCAGGACGCCACTTTCTGGACCGGATCGTTCGCTGACAGCGCCCCGGCCTGTCCGTGCGGATGCGCCGGTTGCGCCTGCCGCGCAATCTCCGGACTGGCGCCGGTTGGCGGCCGCCCGCCGGCCGCCCCGTGCGAGCGGCTCCGCACATGCGCCGGCTCGCCCGCCGCGCGCCACGCGGCGACCACGCGCATCGCCGCCGCAACGCTGATCTGGTCGAACAACGCGGTCAGCGCGTAGACGCGGCGGACCGAATGACCGATCGCGGGATTGACGAACAGAAGAATACGCTGAAGCACGTCGATCGGAACCGCGAGCGCCTTGGCGGCGACAACCAGCGGCTCGCCCGACCGGTCGTTGACGATGGCTTCGGCGAGGCGGTGCGCGATGCCGAGCGATCGCTCGAGCTCGCCGATCAGGTCGCGCGGCCGGCAGCCCAAGGCGCTCGCTTCGAGCATGGCGATGGTTTCCTTGGTGGCCGTCAGGTGGACCGGCGGATCGGGCGGGCCGCGTCCGTCGAGTTCGGCAAGGAGCGCGGCGCGCTCCTCCGGCAAAGCGGCAAAGAACTGCTCGGCAATCTCGGCGCCTTCCGATGACGCTGAATACGCCTCGGCGAGCGGGGCGAAAGACTGCTGCTGTTCTGCAACACTCGGAAAAAGATTGTCGGTGAGCCGGCGCACGATCTCCGCCGGGGCGCCGGGATAGATCGTCAGGCGGCGCGCCGCTTCGGCCCTCGTCGCGGCATCGACGACGTCGATCAGGCGCAGCGCGAGCTCGATGAATTGTCGTTCTTCTTCCGAAGTATGCGAGGCTTTCTGCACGTAGAGATCAATCAATACGCACAGCAGCGTTGGCTTGGAATCCAGCCCGCCATCGGCAAGCCCGACGTGGCTGTTGAAGCCGGGATACACGAACGCACTCACGCAACAACCCCCAACCCACAACACTGGTTTCTGCCACAGTCTAGACGCATCAACTTAGCGCGACGTTAACCAAAGACGGCCCAATCATCGTGGGGTGGGGCAAGCGAACTGCGGACGTAGTCTGCTGGAGGGGGGCATGGGGACGGTCATTTCTTTCCCGGGGGCGCGGCGCTCCGACGAGAGTCGGGCGAGCGACGAACATCACGGACCGGCAACGATCATCATTCTGCCGGTGATCCGGATCGAACGGTATGTCGACGAACCGAAGGTGAAAGCGCCGGCGAGCCCGCGCTCAGCCGGTCGCAAGCGGCGCCGCCGGTCGAGCCGGTCGTAACGCCCATCGAGGATGAGGACCGGCGCGCTTCGCCGCGCCGGGCTGCCTCGGGCGGCGACATCTATCAGGCTCGGCTTGCCGCATCGCAGTAGATCGCTCGCGCTTGCGCCGCTGCGCGCAGGATGACACAAGAAGGCGATCATCATCTGCGGCTCTCGCATGACCGACGCCGACGACCGCCCGTTCTGGAAGCGCAAAACGCTCGCGCAAATGAGCAAGGCTGAATGGGAAAGCCTGTGCGACGGTTGCGGGCGCTGCTGTCTCAACAAGATCGAATACGAAGACACCGGCGAGATCGCCTATACGGATGTCGGCTGCCGGCTGTTGGACGGCGAGACCTGCCGCTGCCGCGATTATCCGAATCGCAACGCGCGGGTGAAGAACTGCGACCGCCTCACGGCGCGGAACATCAGCCGACTCAACTGGCTCCCCTCGACCTGCGGCTATCGCCTGGTCGATGAGGGACGCGACCTTTATTGGTGGCACCCGCTCGTCTCCGGCGATCCCGAAACGGTGCATGCCGCCGGCATTTCGGTCCGCGGCCGCGTCGGCCTGTTCGAGCACAGGATGGGCGAAGAGGACCTCGAGGATCGCATCGTCGACTGGCCGACCAAGATTCCGCGGCGGGCGCTGCGGCCCCCGCGCAACGCGCTCAGTCGGAGCGCGCCGGTAAAGCAAAGCACGCAGCGGCAGGCCGCGGCCGAATCGAAGCGGTCGGACCGGCCGGCGAAGCGGCGTTCACGCAAGACCTGAGCCGGGTCGGTTGCCGCGCGTTTCGCCGCGCATTGACGCGCGTGCGGGATGTGCGGGCGCTAAGCTCGGTCGCGGCGGTCGACGCTATTGGCGCAATGGGTGCAGGGAAGAATCGAGCCGGAATGCTTTCGTCGGGAGCGGCCTCGGAGGTGGAGACGTCATGCGGGCACTGGTTCTCTACACGGCGCTGGTCATCGTCGGCACGGTGATCGCGACCTTTATCGGCCTGTTCGTCGAGCGCGAGATCACCGACGCGGGCAGCGTCGCGGTTTTCCTCGCACTGTTCTTCGCCAATTTTTATGTGTCGTGGAAGATCACGACGGCCGTCATCGAGCGATCCCTGAAGGCTTCGGTGGCGGATGACGCGGGCCCTCGGCGTAAGCTTGGCGAACCGAGGCGGGGCGTTTTCCCCAAGGTTACATGAACCGCCGCTGTGACCCGGCG
>JAEULX010000081.1 GCA_016793685.1 Bradyrhizobiaceae bacterium | reverse complement strand
CAGATGTGAGGCCCGAAGGCTATTCTATCGTCGCGCGATCTTCACGATGAACACAACGGAAACGTTTGCGCGCGGAGCAAAGCCCGGCGTTGGGAGAATCACCCCCCGCCTTTCACTTTGGCCCAGGTGTCGCGCAGCCCGATGGTGCGGTTGAACACCAGGCGGTCGGGCCGCGAGTCCCCATCGGGACAGAAATAGCCCTGGCGCTCGAACTGCACCGCCTGCCCTGCCGGGATCGCCGCGAGCGAGGGCTCGAGCTTGCAGTCCGCGAGCACCTCCAGCGACTGCGGATTGATCTCGGAGGCGAAGTCCGCGACGTTCGGCGCCGCATTCCGGAACAGATGATTGTACAGGCGGACCTCGGCCGGAACGGCCGCGGCGGCCGAGACCCAATGGATCGTCCCCTGCACCTTGCGGCCGTCGGGCGCGTTGCCGCCCTTGGTCGCCGGATCGTAAGTGCAGCGCAGTTCGACCACCTCGCCGGCAGCGTCCTTGACGACCTCGCGGCAGGTGATGAAGTAGGCGAAGCGCAGCCGCACTTCGCGGCCCACCGACAGCCGGTGAAACTTCTTCGGCGGGTTCTCCATGAAGTCGTCGCGCTCGACATAGAGTTCGCGGCCGAACGTGACCTTGCGGGTGCTCGCCGGATCGTCCGGATGGTTGAGCGCTTCGAGCTCCTCGGTCTGCCCGTCCGGATAGTTCTCGATCACGACCTTCAGCGGCTTGAGCACCGCCATCCGGCGCTCGGCCGTGCGATTGAGAACCTCGCGCACCGAGAAATCGAGCATCGCCACGTCGACCACGCTGTTGGCCTTGGCGACGCCGATGCGTTTCGCGAAATCGCGCAGCGCCTCCGGCGGCACGCCGCGCCGGCGCAGGCCGGCGAGCGTCGGCATGCGCGGATCATCCCAGCCCGAGACCAAGCCTTCGCGCACCAGAGTCGTCAGGACGCGCTTGGAGAGCACCGTGTAGGTCAGGTTGAGACGCGCGAACTCGTACTGGTGCGGCTTCGAGGGCACCGGCAGATTGTCGATGAACCAATCATAGAGCGGACGATGGTCCTCGAACTCGAGCGTGCAGATCGAATGGGTGATGCACTCGATCGCGTCCGACTGGCCGTGGGCGAAGTCGTAGCTGGGATAGATGCACCACGCCTCGCCGGTGCGCGGATGGCTCGCATGCAGAATGCGATAGAGCACCGGGTCGCGGAGATTGATGTTGCCGGCCGCCATGTCGATCTTGGCGCGCAGCACGCGGGCGCCGTTGGGAAACTCGCCGGCGCGCATGCGGCGGAACAGATCGAGGTTCTCCTCGATCGGTCGCTCGCGGAACGGGCTGTTCTGACCCGGCTCGGTGAGCGTGCCGCGGGTGGCGCGGATCGCCTCCTGCGACTGATCGTCCACAAAGGCCTTGCCGCCCTGGATCAGGTACTCGGCCCAGGCATAGAGCTGTTCAAAATAGTCGGACGCGTAGTAAAGGTGCCGGCCCCAATCGAAGCCGAGCCAGCGCACGTCGCGCTCGATCGAATCGATATATTCCTGCTCCTCCTTCACCGGGTTGGTGTCGTCGAAGCGCAGGTGGCAGCGGCCGCCGAACTCCGCTGCGACCCCGAAATTCAAGCAGATCGACTTGGCGTGACCGATATGCAGATAACCGTTCGGTTCCGGCGGAAAGCGGGTTACGATCTCTTTGTGGCGGCCGGCGTCGATGTCCGCCTGGATGATGTCGCGGATGAAGTCGCGTCCCGCTTCGGTGGTTATCGTTTCGGCTGCCGTCATAATTCCTGTCCGGGTTCAAGACCGCGGCGCTCGCGCGGCGGGTCAAGGTTTGTGCCAAATTCGCGACATTGCGCCAAGCGGCAATCCACCCCCCTAAAACCGCCGCATCGCCTCCCCACATGATCGGTTGCTGAACGCCGCGGCGTCCCCGCCCGATTGCTCTCGATCCCACCTGTGCTACGAGGAGCGTCCGCCGCCCTCGGGCCCTCCACCAAGGCGCCATGACCAAAACCGTCGTCACCCGCTTTGCTCCCTCGCCGACCGGATTCCTGCATATCGGCGGGGCGCGGACCGCGCTGTTCAACTGGCTGTACGCCCGTGGAAGGGGCGGCAAGATGCTGCTGCGCATCGAGGATACCGATCGCGAGCGATCGACGCAGGCGGCGATCGACGCCATCCTCGATGGGCTGAGCTGGCTCGGCATCGACTGGGACGGCGACGCCATCTACCAGTTTTCGCGCGCGGCGCGGCACCGCGAGGTGGCCGAGGGGCTGCTTGCCTCCGGCGGCGCCTATCTCTGCTACGCCTCCCAGGCCGAACTCGACGAGATGCGCGAGAAGGCGCGCCAGGAGGGCCGGACGCGGCTCTACAACGGCGGCTGGCGCGATCGCCACTCATCGGAGGCGCCCGAGGGCGTGGCGCCCGTCGTCCGCCTCAAATCCCCGCTGACGGGGGAGACGGTGATCGACGATCAGGTCCAGGGCCGCGTCGCCTGGCAGAACGAGCATCTCGACGACCTCGTGCTGCTGCGTTCCGACGGCACGCCGACCTACATGCTCGCCGTGGTGGTCGACGACCACGACATGGGCGTCACCCACATCATCCGCGGCGACGATCACCTCACCAACGCCGCCCGTCAGAAGCAGATCTACGACGCGCTCGGCTGGGAAGCGCCGATCATGGCGCACATCCCGCTGATCCACGGGCCCGACGGCTCGAAGCTGTCCAAGCGCCACGGCGCGCTCGGCGTCGACGCCTACCGGGCGATGGGCTTCCTGCCGCCGGCGGTGCGGAACTACCTGGTGCGGCTCGGCTGGAGCCACGGCGACCAGGAAATCTTTTCGACCGAGGAGATGATCGCCGCCTTCGATCTCCCGCAGATCGGCCGCTCCCCTGCCCGCTTCGATTTCGCCAAGCTGGAGAGCCTCAACGGCCACTATTTGCGGGCGGCGAGCGATCGCGAACTGCTCGCCGACATCGAAGGCCTGCTTCCCTACATCGCCAATGGACCCGAGCTCGCGGCCAAGCTCGATGCGCCGCTCCGGGACAAGCTGCTGGCGGCGATGCCGGGCTTGAAGGAGCGCGCCAAGACCTTGATCGAATTGATCGATCAGGCGCGTTACCTGTACGCCGAGCGGCCGCTTCCGGTCGAGGAGAAGGCGCAGGCGCTGCTCACCGCGGAGGCGCGGGCGATGCTGCGCGGGCTCGCCGGCGCGTTGGCCGAGGTCGACCCCTGGACGGCGGCGACGACGGAAGCGGCGATCCGCAGCTTTGCCGAAAGCCGGGCGCTGAAGCTCGGCGCCGTCGCCCAGCCGCTGCGGGCGGCGCTCACCGGGCGCACGACGTCTCCCGGCATCTTCGATGTGCTGGCGGTGCTCGGGAAGCCCGAGTGCCTCGCACGGATTGGCGACCAGGCGGAAGCCGCCGCGGCGGTGGGCGCAGCCCCCTCCCGCCCGGCGCCGGCCGACACCATATCGGGTCGGTGACGCCGCGCGCTCCTGCGGACGGCCTAGACGAACCGCCGTCTTGTGACCCGCCGGTAGATGCGCTACGCGAGGCGGGAAACCTCGCCGATCCACACTCAGCGTGCCGGCGAGCGGCTGCAGGCTCGTTTGACCCCTACCAATCGAGGATTCCATGGACGCGAAGACGGGCGGAAAGACCGGAACCCTGACGATCGGCAACAAGAACTTCGATTTTCCGGTCTATCAAGGGACCGTGGGTCCTGATGTCGTCGACATCAGCAAGCTTTACGATCTTGCCGGCACCTTCACTTACGATCCCGGCTTTACCTCGACGGCAAGCTGCGAGTCGAAGATCACCTTCATCGACGGCGACGAAGGCATCCTGCTCTATCGCGGCTATCCGATCGAGCAGCTCGCCGAGCACGGCGACTTCCTGGAAACCTGCTATCTGCTGCTCTATGGCGAGCTGCCGACGACGGCGCAAAAGGCGGATTTCGACCGCACGGTCACCCGCCACACCATGATCCATGAGCAGATGGCGCGGTTCTACCAGGGCTTCCGCCGGGACGCGCATCCGATGGCGTTGATGGTCGGCTGCGTCGGCGCATTGTCGGCGTTCTATCACGACTCGACCGATATCTCCGATCCGCACCAGCGGATGATCGCCTCCTACCGCCTGATCGCGAAGATGCCGACCCTGGCGGCGATGGCCTACAAATACGTGATCGGCCAGCCGTTCATCTATCCCAAGAACGACCTCGACTACGCGTCGAACTTCCTGCGCATGTGCTTTGCGGTGCCGTGCGAAGAATACGAGGTCAACCCGCTGCTCGCGCGCGCCATGGACCGCATCTTCATCCTGCACGCGGACCACGAACAGAACGCCTCGACCTCGACGGTGCGGCTGGCCGGCTCGTCCGCGGCCAATCCGTTCGCCTGCATCGCCGCCGGCATCGCCTGCCTCTGGGGGCCCGCGCACGGCGGCGCGAACGAAGCCGCGCTGAACATGCTCAGCGAAATCGGCAAGCCGGAGCGCATCCCGGAATTCATTCGCCGCGCGAAGGACAAGAACGATCCCTTCCGCCTGATGGGCTTCGGCCACCGCGTCTACAAGAACTACGATCCGCGCGCCAAGATCATGCAGACCACCTGCCACAAGGTGCTGGCGGAAACCGGCGTGAATGACGACCTGTTCGAAGTGGCGCGGGAACTCGAGCGGATCGCGCTGCACGACGAGTACTTCATCGAAAAGAAGCTCTATCCCAACATCGACTTCTACTCGGGCATCACGCTCAAGGCGATGGGCTTCCCCACCACGATGTTCACCGTCCTGTTCGCACTCGCGCGCACGGTCGGCTGGATCGCCCAGTGGAAGGAAATGATCGAGGACCCGAGCCAGAAGATCGGCCGCCCGCGCCAGCTCTACACCGGCGAGACGCGCCGCGATTACGTCGCGATCGGAAAGCGGAAATAGAACGTCGCGCGCGCGGCGCTCACGCGCGCCGGCCACTGCGAATGTAGTCAAGCACGATTTGCGCGGCGGCCTCGCTCGGGTTTGCCGCGCCGATCTTCATCACATCGTCGAGGCGTGCGAACGCCGCGACTTGGCGCCGGCGTTCCGGCGTGTCGGCGAGCAGCGGCGTAAGCGCGGCGGCGAGCGGCTCCGGCGCGACCTGCCGTTGCAGCAGTTCCGGCATCACGTTCTCGCCCAGCACCAGATTGGCGAGCACGATGGTCGGCACCTTGATCAGCAGCCGCCCGACCACTTCCTCCACCAGTGGAACGCGATAGGCGACGACCGTCGGCACGGCGGCGAGCGCGAGTTCGAGCGTCACCGTCCCCGACGCCGCGAGCGCTGCGCGCGCTTGGCGAAACGCCGCCCATTTCTCCGCGGTTTCGGCAACCACCCGCGGCTTGACCGGCCAGCCGGCGGTCGCGGCGCGCACCCGCGCTTCGAGCGAAGGCGTGGTCGGCAAAACCGCTTCGACCGGGCCGCAGCGCTCAGCGAGGATCGTCATCGCTTCGCCGAACACCGACAGGTGCCGCTTGATCTCCCCCGAGCGGCTGCCCGGTAGCACCAGGACCACCGGCGGGTCCGCAGCCCGCCGCGCTGCGTCGCTGTCGTCCGGGCGCAGGCGATCGACTTCGCTCGCGAGCGGGTGACCGACGAAATCGCAGGGCGGCCCGCCGAGCCGGGCGAGCGCATCCGGTTCGAACGGCAGCAGCGCGAGCACGTGGTCGACATAGCCGCGCATGGCGCGCGCCCGCGACGGGCGCCAGGCCCAGACCGACGGCGATACGTAATCGACGATCGGGATGGCGGGCGCAGCGGCGCGCACGCGGCGCGCCACGCGGTGGGTGAATTCGGGGCTGTCGATGATCACCAGCACGTCCGGCTGCGCGGCGATCACCGCGTCGGCCGCAGCGCGGATATGGCGGAAGATCGACGGCAACCGCGCGAGGATGGCGACGAAGCCGATGATCGCCAAGTCGTCGATCGGAAACAGGCTGACGAGGCCGTGCGCGGCCATGTCAGGACCGCCGACGCCGGTAAAGCGCGCGCCGGGGACGCGGCGCGCAATCGCCTGCATGAGCGCGCCCCCCAGGCGATCGCCGGAGGCTTCCGTCGCGACCAGGGCGATGGTCGGAGCGGCGCCGCGCCCGGGCGTTTGCACGATCTCGCTCATTCCGCTTGCGGGGGTCGCACGCCAGCGGCGAACACGCCCGCCGCGTTCGCCTGGCGAACGATTTCCTGCGGCTCAGCCATGATGGTCGCGCCGGCGACCACCGCGAGGCCAGCGAGGCCGGCGCGCGCGACGCCGTCCACGGTCTTCGGGCCGATCGTCGGAAGGTCGAAGCGATGGTCCTGGCCGATCTTGGCGGCCTTGACCAGAACGCCGACGCCCGGCCTGGTCTGAATGCGCCCTTGCCGCCGCAAATCGGCGATGCGATCGAGCATGCCGTCGGTGCCCTCGGCTGCCTCGACCGCGAGCACGTGCCGATCGGCGACCACCGCCCCCTGCCCGACATCGAACGGACTGGTCGCCCGCAACAGGTCGAGCGCGACCGCAATGTCCGCCATGTCGCGCGCAGACGGCGCACAGCGGCCGAGCGGCCCCTCCGGCACCAGAATATCGGGCGCGACTTCGTGCGCGCCGATCAGCCGGTAGCCGTGCCCGCCGAGAATGCGGCCGACGCCGGACAGCAGATGATTGTCGCCGCCGTGGAAGGCGCGCCAAACGTCCGGCAACACCCTCACCGTCTCCCAGTCCAGCCGAATTTGCGTAAGCGACGGGCGCAGGACCGTGCCGATGAAAACGACGTCGCGGCACCCTTCCGCCTGCATCAGGCGCCGGAAGCGTCCGTATCGGCCGAGGTCCACCCAGTGATGCGGAAATGCCTCCACCGCAGCGGGCTCGGCCCAGCCGCGGATCGCGAACAGCACGCAGCGCCGGCCGGTACGGTCGACGGCCTGGGCGACGGCCTGCGGCAGGCTCCCGCCCCCGCAAATGATCGCGAGGGGCGAGGCGGCCGCGGTCGTCGCATCGAGCGTCATGGTCCGGCGTTGGCCTCGGCCCGACGCACGCCCATGGTGAGCGGGCGGTCGCCGCTCGCAACGATGAACTCGATGACCTCGGCAACCGGCGGATCGCCCTTATCGGCCACCACCGCTTCGGCGCGCGAGCGAAAGGTCCCGGGGCCGAAGAACAGCCGCTGATAGGTCTGCCGCAGTCTTTGGATGTCGGCCTTGCTGAATCCGCGCCGGCGCAGCCCGACGACATTCAGGCCGGCCAGGTGCCCGATGCGCCCCTCGACCATGCTCCAGGGAATGACGTCCGCCCTGATCCCGGTGAGGCCGGCGACCATCACTCCCGCCCCGATACGCACGAACTGGCGAACCGCGGCCTGACCGCCGAAGACGACGTAATCGCCCACGCTCACATGGCCGGCGAGCACCGCATTGTTGGCGAAGGTGACGTGATTGCCGACCTCGCAATCGTGGCCCACATGCGAGCCGACCATCATGAAGCATCCGTCGCCGATCCGCGTGATGCCGCGGCCGTCCTCGGTTCCGGTATTGGCCGTGCACCCTTCGCGGATCTGGCAATCGGCGCCGATGACGAGGCGCGTATCTCCGCCGCGATAATGGACCGACTGGGGCGGCGTTCCGAGCGAGGCGAACGGATAGACCACCGTGCGCGCGCCGATGCTGGTGTGTCCGGTTACGCTGACGTGAGACAGGAGGCGCACGCCCGGCGCCAGTTCGACCTGCGGCCCGACGATGCAGTAAGGACCGATCTCGACATCCTCGGCGATTGCCGCGCCGCTGGCCACTTTGGCCGTCGCATCGATTTTGCCCATGGATTCAGGCCCAGGACAGCATGGCGCCGACCTCGGCCTCGGCGACCATCTGTCCCGCGACCATGGCCTCGCCGCGGAACCACCACATGTTCCGGCGCTGCTGGATTTTGTTCATATGGTATTCGACCGTGTCGCCCGGCACCACCGGCTTGCGGAACTTCGCCTTGTCGATCGTCAGGAAATAGACCTCGCCCGCCCGTTTGCCGGTGCCTGCGAGAACGCACAGAACGCCCGCGGTCTGCGCCATGCCTTCGATCATCAGCACGCCGGGAAACACCGGGCGATTGGGGAAGTGGCCGAGAAACTGCGGCTCGTTCGCGGTCACGTTCTTGATTCCGATGCCGTGATCGTCGCCCCGGATGTCGATCACGCGATCGACCATGAGGAACGGATAGCGGTGCGGCAGCGAATTCAGAATCACCGAAATATCGGCTGCCTCGATGGTGGTGCGCGCCTCCATGGCCCTTTCCCTGTCAATCGCTCTCTGTGTTGCCTTCGGCTGCCTTGCCGCTGCCCGATCGCATCGCGAGGCGCTCGATCAGTTTCATTTCGCGGAACCATATCCGCGCCGGCTTGGCCGGGGTGCCGCCCCATCTCGCGCCGGGAGGCACGTCGCCATGGACGACGCTGACCGCGGCGATCTGAGCGCCTTCCCCAATCGTGAGGTGATTGTTGACGCCGACGCGTGCGCCGAGCACGACGTAATCCTGCAGCGTCACGCTCCCGGATATTCCCGTCTGCGCCACGATCACGCAATGGCGGCCGATCGATACGTTGTGGCCGATTTGAACCAGATTGTCGATCTTGGTGCCTTCGCCGATGACGGTGTCGCGCGTGCCGCCGCGATCGATCGTGGTGCCGGCGCCGATCTCCACGTCGTCCTGGATAATGACGCGGCGGAGCTGCGGCACTTTCTGGTGGCCGCCCGCGCCCATCACGAAGCCGAAGCCGTCCTGCCCGATGCGGCAGCCCGGGTGAATGATCACGCGGTCGCCGACCAGCGCATCGGTCAGCGACACGCCGGCGCCGATCGCGCAATCGCGTCCGACCCGCACCTTCGGACCGACGACGGCGGTCGGGCCGATCACCGTGCCGGCGCCGATCTCCGCGCCCGGGCCGACGACCGCCGCCGGATCGATCGACGCCCCGCTCTCGATGCGCGCCGAGGGATGAACGAAAGCGCTGGGGGAGACGCCCTCCGTCGCGAACAGCGAGGAGGGCCGCAGCGCCGCGGGAAACAGCGCGCGGGCGACTTTGACGAAGGCCCGGTACGGCTCGCGCGAGCGCAGGAGCGCGAGACCCTCCGGGGCGCGCGCCTCGAAGCGCGGGGCGATCAGGCACGCTCCCGCACGGGTGGTTTCGAGTGAAGCCGCGTAATTCGGGTTGTCGAGGAAGGCGAGATCGCTCGGGCCAGCGCCATCAAGCGTCGCCACGTCGCGAATGAGCCGGTCGACGGGAGCGCCGGCCAGCGGCTCGGCTCCCGTCAGCTCAGCAATTTGGCCGATAGTCAGGGCTTTGGTGCGTTCGAAAAAGAACGGCTCGGTCATTGGGTGTGCGCCGGCGGTCGTAGGGTTGGCGCATAGTGCGGCAAACGCGCCGCAACGCAACCCCAACCGCACGACTTTGAACGGCGCTTCGAGCTTTAGAACTGCTTCCCGCCGCCGAACCGGAAGATCTGCGTCTTGTCGTAGGACGCCTTGGTGATCGGATAAGCCACGTCGAACCGCAGCGGACCGAACGGCGAATCCCAGATCAATCCGACGCCGACCGACGAACGAACAATATCGGAGTCACCGATACAGGGCACCGTCTGGGGCTGATTCGGGCAGGTCATGATGAGGCCGAACTCAGACCAAGTCTGCGGTCCCTTGTAGTCCCACAACTGGCCCGCATCCGCATAGGCGGCAAGCCGCATGCCGAAGTCCTTGGGTGCAAAGAACAGCGGGGTCTGCACCTCGAGGCTGGTCGCCCAGAACATCGATCCGCCGAGCGCATCCTGGTTCGACCCAGGCGTTATGTCGCGCGGACCGAAGCCGGCCGGCTGGAAGCCGCGCACCATGTTCGGGCCACCCTGGAAGTGGTCGAGCATGCGCAATTCCTGGCCGCCCCATCCCGTGGCATAACCGCCCTGCACGCGCCACAGGCCGACAATGTCCGGCAGGAATTCGTTGTAGAGGCGGGAGTCGACCGTGGTCTTGAAGAAGTTCACGTCGCCGCCGACGCCCGCGAAGTCCTGATTGAGCGAAATCAGCAGGCCGTTGGCCGGGTTGCGGTTGTTGTCCAGGGTGTTGTAGCTCGCCGTGTAGCCGAGCAGCGAAACGAAAACCGGCCCCCCGGCAAGCTCGCGCTTCACCGCCAGCGACGCCTCGCCGTCGTAGTAGCAGGTCGCCGCGAACGGCGCGCCCGTGCTCGGGTCGATGATGGGTTGGCCGTTAAGCCCGGTCAACGACGTCGGATAGAACCACGGGCTGCCCGGGTTGAGGTTGTTACAGTTCTCAAACTGTTGCGGCAGCTTGAGCGTCTGCTGATAGGCGGAGTAGCGGACCTGCCCGACGACCGCGTCGGTGATCGGGAAGCCGAGCTTGATGTTGCCGCCGATCGTGGTCGACGTGTAGGAGGTGTATTGCGACGACGTCTGCTGCTTCGCGAAGCCGTCGAGACCGAGCGCGAGGCGCTGCCCCAGCAGATACGGCTCGACGAAGGACAACTCGAAACCGCGCGCCCGCGTGCCGTATTGAACCGCCGCGCGCACCACATGGCCGCGGCCGAGCAGGTTGCGCTCGCCGACGCTCGCTTCGCCGATGAAGCCGTCGGCGGTGGAGTAACCGCCGGAAACCGAGAATTCGCCGGTGGGCTGCTCCTCGACATCGACATTGACGATGATCCGGTCCGGCCCCGAACCCGGCTCGGTGGTGATTCGCACCACCTTGAAGTAGTTGAGGTTCTTGATTCGACGCTCGGCGCGGTCGATCAGGGCGCGGTTGTAGGCGTCGCCCTCGACGATATCGAATTCGCGGCGGACGACGTAGTCGCGCGTCCGCGAGTTGCCGCGGATATTGATGCGTTCGATATAGGCGCGCGGGCCCTGCTCGAGCGTGTAGACCAGATCGACGGTCCTCGATTCGTAATTGCGTTCGCCGCGCGGCTTGATCGAAGCGAACGGATAGCCGAGCTTGGCTACCTCGATCGTCATTTCTTCGACCGTTTTTTCCACCGCATCGGCATTGTAGATGGCGCCCGGCTGAGTGCGCAGCCGCGAGCGCAGCACGTTCGGGTCGATCCCGGTCACGGACGTCACGATATCGACGGTGCCGAACGTGTAGCGCGGGCCCTCGTCGATGACGAAGGTGATGATAAAGCCGCGGCGCGACGGATCATACTCGGCATTGGCCGAGACGATGCGCACGTCGGCAAACCCGCTCTTGAGATAGAAACGGCGCAGCAGGTCGCGGTCGACCTCCATCCGGTCGGGATCGAAAATGTCGTTCGACTTGAGGAAGCTGAGAATGCTGGTTTCGCCGGTCTTGATCACTTCCTTCAGGCGCCAGTCGGAATAGGCCTGATTGCCGACGAAGTTGATCTTGGCGACGCCGGTCTTCCCGCCCTCGCTGATCTCGAAAACGAGATCGACGCGGCCGTTCGGCAGCTCGATGATCTTCGGGTCGACGCGGATGTCGTAGCGGCCGGCGTGCTGATAGATCTCGATGATCCGTTGCACGTCCGCCTGGACGATCGCGCGCGAAAGCGTGCCGCGCGGACGCGACTGAACTTCCGCCTGAAGCTGCTCGTCCTTGACCTTGCGATTGCCTTCGAAGACGACGCGATTGATCACCGCGTTCTCGACCACGACGACAATGACGCGCCCGCCGGAGGGCGTGATGCGCACGTCCTGGAATAAGCCGGTGGCGTATAGCGCCTTCAGCGCGGAGTCGATCTTCGCCGCGTCCAGACGCTCGCCAGGAGCAAGGGCGAAGTACGATCTGATCGTCTCGGCCTCGACCCGGCGATTGCCTTCGACGACGATCTGAGACGCCGACTGAGCGATCGCTACGCCCGGTACGCTGACGAGTGCTGTCGTGGCGCACATCTGCGCAACGACAAGACCGACCACGCCGTACCTGTGAAAAGCCTTAACCCCCCGAACCATGCGAAATGGGCCCCCAAAAAAATTCCCCACCCAACGCCCGTCTCTTCCGTTTCCGCCTCCGCATTTATCGACGTCGATCGTTAATTTGCAAACCTAGACCGCCGACTTATTTGGTTTTGTCGTCAGTGAGTTGCGATACCGACACACTATGTGGCAGACCTGTGGGTACATTATGACGAAGCGAGGTGGAGGATATCGTTAAAGGTGGCGAAGATCATCAGCATCACTACTATGGCGAAGCCGATGCGGAACCCGACCTCCTGCGCGCGCTCGGACAACGGCTTCCCGCGCACGGCCTCGATTCCATAGAACAAGAGGTGTCCGCCATCGAGCAGCGGCACCGGAAACAGGTTGAGAAGCCCGATCGAGACCGACAGTACAGCGGCAAGATGCATCAGCGCGACAAAACCCGCGCTCGCCACCTGTCCCGACACCTGGGCAATACGGATCGGGCCGCCGAGTTGATCGGTCGCTTCGCGTCCGACGATCACCCCGCCTATATAAGACAAGGTCCGTTCGACCACGAACCACGTCTCTTCCACGCCCTGCCGCAGCGCCGTGATCGGCCCCGACTTCTCGAATCGCACATCGCCCGGCGCCATCGACCGCGTAATGCCCAGCACGCCGATGCGATGCACGTTGCCGAAATTGTCCTTGATCTCTTTCAGCGCCGGGATCGCCGACAGCGAGACGACGCGCCCGCCGCGATCAACCTCGACTTGTAGCGTCTGACCCGCGCTCGTTCCAACGATCCGTTGCATGTCGGCAAAGCTGTCGACCCGTCGGCCGTCGATCGACAGCACCAGGTCGCCGGGAGCGAAGCCTGCCGTTTCGGCGGCGCTGCCGGGCTGCACCGAATCGACGCGAGCGCTCGTCGATTGTTTGCCGTAAAACATGAAGATGCCTGCAAAAATCACTATAGCTAATATGAAATTTGCAAGCGGACCTGCTACGACAACGGCCGCGCGCGCCGCCACCGGCTGAGTCGGAAAGGCGTGCCGGCGCTCTTCGTCCGTCAATTGAGAGAGGGCGTCCTGGTCGGGCACGCTCGCCGCGTTCTCG
>JAEULX010000025.1 GCA_016793685.1 Bradyrhizobiaceae bacterium | reverse complement strand
GCTGGTTCCAAGGCTGGATGCAGACCTGGATCGTGCATATGCGGGCGCCGATCCGTCTGCTGCGCGAACTCGGGCCCGCCGGCTTCGCCACGTTGCAGCTCGTCGTCGGCGGCACCGTTCTCGCGGCCCTCGTGCACCCGCTGTTTCTCGTCGCGCTGGCGGTTAAAATCGCAATGGCCGGGCCGCGCACGGGTCAGACCATCGCCGAAATGGTCCTTTACGCGCTCTACGGCGGCACGCTCGTCGGCGGCTATGCCACCTCGGTCGTGCTCGGCCTGGTCGGGCTGGCGCGACGGCGAACGCTGTCGACCGCATGGGTTCTGGCGCTGGTGCCGGTGCATTGGCTGCTGCTGTCCCTTGCCGCCTGGCAGGCCCTCTGGAAACTTGTTCGCGACCCTTATCGCTGGGACAAGACCGAGCATGGGCTCGCGCGGACGTCGCGGCGCGCCGCGGACCCTCGCGCGGCGGGTATGGCGAAACCGGCGCAAGGGCGTTCCGTCTCCGGCGATATCCGACTATCGTCGGACAAGATCAAGGCTGCCTGATCGGCGCCGCATCGATCCGATAAGAAGCCGCCGACCGGAAGCGGGGGCTTCGTACCCGGAGAGGCAAGGATTCATCCATGGTCAGGACTTTCTGCTCGCGGCTGGTAGGTGTTGCTTTCATCAGCGCGCTCGGCGTTTTCGCCGGCCACGCCGCCGAGGTGACGTATCCCATGGGGTCGCGGATCGGTCTCGAGCCTGCGCCGGGACTTTCAAACGCCGAGCGCTTTCCCGGCTTTGAGGACAAGGGCAGCGGGACCACGGTGTTGATCCTCGACATGCCGGCGCAGGCCCTTTCCGAGGCCACGCAGCAGATCAGCAAGGACGGGCTGAAGAAGCAGGGCCTCATCGAGGACGCGCGGCAAAGTTTCTCGCACCGGAGCGGCAAGGGCACGCTCGTCACCGGGCGTCAGGAGGGCGAGCACAAGGCGCGGAAGTGGATCCTGCTGACCTCGGTCTTCGACTCCACCGCCCTGGTGGTCGTCGAGGTGCCGGACGAGTCCGCGAATTCCTATTCGGACGCCGCCGTTCGGACGATGCTGTCGTCGCTGGCGATGCGGGCGAGCGTCCCGGTCGAGGAGCAGTTCAAGCTCCTTCCGCTGAACTTCACCGACCTTTCCGGGATGCGCCCGGTCCGGGTGATCGCGTCCACCGGCGCCATCCTGACCAATGGGCCCAAGGATACGCTCGAGCCGACCGAGCAGCCGCTGCTGATCGTATCGGTCGGGCGTGGCGGGCCGGAAGAAGCGGCCGCACGCGATACCTTCGCGCGAAATCTGTTCTCCGCCACCGGCCAGTTCAAAGACCTGCGGATCATCGGCACCGACATGCTGCGCCTGGGTGGAGGTCTGCAGACGCATCAGCTTTTTGCCGAGGCGCGCGACACCAAGACCGATACGCCGATCAAGCTCGTACAGTGGGTCCGGTTCGGCTCGGGGGCCTATGTCCGCGTCGTCGGAATCGCGCGCGCCGACGAATGGTCGGACGCGTTTCCGCGGTTCCGCGCCGTTCGCGACGGGGTCAATCCACGCGGGTGACTTGAATTGGAGCATTTTCCGGCGAAGCATGCCCTCGGACATGATCCGGGAGCGGGAACCGGTCCGCCGGAGAAAATGCGACCACTCGAGGAGAACCGGAGCGGATTCCGAGTTCGACTAGGACGGAATTCGCTCTAGATCGTGCCCTGCGGCTCTTCCTCGGCCGAATTGTCGTTCGCCGTCGCGGTCCCCGGCCGCGCCTGCTTCGGTCCGCCCTTCGCCACGCCGACCATGGCCGGGCGCAGTACGCGGTCTCCGATCATGAACCCGGCCTGCATCACCTGAACGACCGTGCCGGCGGGCGATGTCGGGTCGGGAACCTCGAACATGGCTTGATGGACGTTGGGATCGAACTTCTGACCCAGGGGGCTGAAGCGCTTCACCCCATGCTTTTCGAAGACCTTGAGCAATTCGCGCTCGGTCAATTCGACCCCTTCGATGAAGGCGGCCATGACGGGCGGAAGCGATTCGCGGTCTTCGCTGCCGATCGCTTCGAGCGCGCGGCGCAAATTGTCGGCGACGCCGAGCATGTCGCGGGCGAAGCCCGAAATTCCATAGGCGCGGGTTTCGGCGACCTCGCGTTCGGTCCGCCGGCGCAGGTTCTCCATCTCGGCAAGCGTACGCAGATGGCGATCCTTCAACTCGGCCACCTCGGCCGTAAGCGCCTGCATCTTCTCCGCCGCGGCTGCGGATTCCCCGAGTTCTGCGGCGGCCGGATCGCTCGCGGGGCGCATGCGGGCCGAGGCGGCGTCAAAATCGCCTTCGGCGGATTCGGGTCTACGGGCCTTGTAATCCGTCATCGGTCCTGTCCATCGTCCATAAGGGCTTGCCCCGCATATCGCCCCCCGAACGGGAAAAATCAAGGAGAACCAAGGGCGCAGCGAGCACGGGCGGGGCGATTATACCGACAATCAGCCGCTGAGCAGCTTGCCGACGATCTTAGCGGTGTAATCGACCATCGGCACGATGCGCGCATAATTGAGCCGGGTCGGCCCGATCACCCCGATCACGCCGACGATGCGTCCGGCGGCATCGCGATAGGGCGCGATGATGGTCGAGGACCCGGAAAGCGAAAAAAGCTTGTTCTCCGAACCGATGTAGATGCGTACGCCGTCCGCCCGCTCGGCGCGCCCGAGCAGATCGACAAGACCGCGCTTGGTTTCAAGGTCATCGAACAGGTGCCGGACGCGTTCGAGGTCTTCCAGCGCCTTGAGGTCGTCGAGCAGATGCGCGTGTCCGCGTACGATCAGCTTGCGCTCGTCGCTGTCGCCGCCCGACCAGCTTGCGAGCCCCGCCGCGACGATCTTCTGGGTGAGCTGGTCGAGTTCGGCGCGGCCGGCTTCGAGCGCTCCTTCGAGCTCGACTTTCGCTTCCATCAGCGTCAGGCCGCGAATGTTCCGGTTGAGGAAATTCGACGCTTCCGTCAGCGCCGAACTCGGCAGCCCGGGCGGCAGCATGACGATGCGGTTCTCGACCTGCCCGTCCTCGGCGACCAGAACCACCAGCGCGCGGTCGGGCTCGAGCCGGACGAACTCGATATGCTTGAGGCGGACGTTCGCTTTGGCCGTCAGCACGACTCCGGCGGCGCGCGTCAGCCCCGAGAGCATCGCCGAGGCCTCGCTCAGCACGTGCTCCATCGACTGGCCGGCGGCGCGGACCTTGACCTCGATCGAACGCCGCTCCTCCTCGGCCAGGTCGCCGACCTGCATCAGGGCATCGACGAAGAAGCGCAGGCCGAGTTCGGTCGGCAGCCGGCCGGCCGACGTGTGCGGGGCGTAGATCAGCCCCACCTGCTCGAGGTCCTGCATCACGTTGCGGATCGAGGCCGGCGACAACGTCATCGGGATAAGGCGCGAGAGATTGCGCGAGCCGACCGGCTCGCCTGTCGCGAGATAGCTCTCGACGATCTGGCGAAAAATCTCGCGCGAGCGCTCGTTCAGCTGGACGAGGCTCACTTCGCTGGTTCCGGCCGGCAGGTCTTCAGGCACGGGGTCTTTTCACCGCTTTGGTTCGCGCATGCACATTCGGTTCACGCTGACAAAATTGTCTCCGCATCAAGGCAAGTTCAAGCCGGCTCTTGCCGCTCCCGGGCGGTCAACCTAAAACGAGCCTTCGATCCGCCGCCCCGAATCGCCGACCAGGAGAGCGCAAGACGATGCGTCCGAGCCGCCGACAGCCCGACGAGTTGCGCGCCATCTCGCTCGAACGAGCCGTCGTGAAGTATGCCGAAGGCTCATGCTTTGTGAAGTTCGGCGACACCCATGTGCTGGTGACGGCGACGCTCGAGGATCGCCTGCCGCCCTGGCTCAAGGGGCAGGCGCGCGGCTGGATCACCGCCGAGTACGGCATGCTGCCGCGTGCGACCAGCGAGCGGACCCGGCGCGAATCGGCCGCCGGCAAGCAGAGCGGACGCACGGTCGAGATCCAGCGCCTGATCGGGCGCAGCCTGCGCGCGGTGGTCGATCTCGAAGCGCTCGGCGAGCGGCAGATCACCATCGACTGCGACGTCATTCAGGCCGACGGGGGAACGCGCACCGCCTCGATCACCGGGGCATGGGTCGCGCTCCACGATTGCCTCAGCTGGATGAAGATGCGCGACATCATCCGCGGGGACGCGATCCGCGATCACGTCGCGGCGGTATCCTGCGGCATCAGCCACGGCAGCGCGGTGCTCGACCTCGATTACGCCGAAGACGCCGACGCCGACACCGACGCCAACTTCGTGCTCACCGGCAATGGCGGCATCGTCGAGATTCAGGGGACCGCGGAAAAGGTCCCGTTCACCGAGACGCAGTTCCTGGCGTTGCTCGCGCTCGCCCGCAAGGGCGTCGGCCAGCTGGTCGAACTGCAAAAGATGGCGGTGATGTGAGCGCGAGCGCGCATCGCCGGATCGTCGGGAAGCTCGTGATTGCGAGCCATAATCCAGGCAAGCTGCGCGAGATGCGGGAACTGCTCGCGGGCTATGGCGTCGCCGCGGTGTCGGTGGGCGAACTCGGCTTGCCGGAGCCGGAGGAGACGGGAACGAGCTTTCGCGAGAACGCCGTGATCAAGGCCGTCAGCGCAGCGCAAGCCTCGGGTCTGCCGGCGTTCGCCGATGATTCCGGGCTTGTCGTCGACGCGCTCGGGGGCGAGCCGGGCATCCATTCTGCGCGCTGGGCGGGTCCGGACCGCGACTTTGCGCGGGCTATCCTGGCAGTCGAGCGCCGGCTTGCGGAATGCGGGGCGGATTCGCCGGAACAGCGGCGCGCGCACTTCGTCTCGGCGCTGTGCGTCGCCTGGCCGGACGGTCATCTCGAGGAGTTCGAAGGCCGCGTCGACGGCCAGATGGTCTTTCCGCCGCGGGGCGCCCAAGGCTTCGGCTACGATCCGGTCTTTCTTCCGGACGGATTCGAGCGCACCTTCGGCGAAATGAGCAGCGAGGAGAAACACGGCCTTCCGCCGATCGGCCGCGGGCTTTCGCACCGCGCCCGCGCCTTCGTGAAGCTTGCGGAGGCCTGCCTTGAGCGGCGCTGACGCTTCCTCCCCGATACGCCTGGCCAGCGGTGACGACCGCCCGGACTCCCCGCCCGGCTTCGCCGTCTACGTCCATTGGCCGTTCTGCCTGTCGAAATGCCCCTATTGCGACTTCAACAGCCATGTCCGCCACGGCGGCATCGACGAAGCGCGCTTCGTGCGCGCCTATGCGGCTGAAATCGCTGCGACTGCGATGCGCGTCCCGGGCCGCACCGTCTCCACCATCTTCTTCGGCGGGGGGACGCCCTCGCTGATGCAGCCGGGCAGCCTTGCAGCCATTCTCGACGCGATCGCGCAGCGCTGGACGATCGCAGGCGATGCCGAGATCACCGTCGAGGCAAATCCGACCAGCGTGGAGGCGGAGCGCTTTCGCGGATTTCGCAGCGCGGGGGTCAACCGGGTCTCGCTCGGCGTGCAGGCGCTCGACGATGCGGCGCTCACGGCGCTCGGCCGCATGCACAGCGTCGACGAAGCGCTCGCCGCGGTCGCGGTGGCGCGATCGGCGTTCGAGCGCTACTCCTTCGACCTGATCTATGCGCGGCCGGGCCAGACGCCGGCGCAATGGCGCGCGGAGCTGGGCCGGGCGATCGCCGAAGCCGCAGGGCACCTTTCGCTCTATCAGCTGACCATCGAGCCGGACACGCCGTTCGAGGCGTTGTACCGCGCGGGAAAGCTCGCAATTCCCGACGACGGCGCGGCGCGCGACCTCTACGAGGTGACGCAGGAAATCTGCGACCAGGCCGGGTTGCCGGCCTACGAGGTGTCGAACCACGCGCGGCGCGGCGAGGAATGCCGGCACAATCTCGTCTATTGGCGCTACGGCGAATATGCGGGCATCGGCCCCGGCGCGCACGGCCGCCTCGATGTCGCGGGCAAGCGCTACGCCACCGCGGCCGAGAAGCGGCCGGAGACCTGGCTCGCGCTGGTCGAGGCAAACGGCGACGGGCTGGTCGAGAACGAGGCGCTGCTGCGCGCAGAACAGGCCGATGAATTCCTGCTGATGGGGTTGCGGCTTGCCGAAGGGATCGACCCGCGGCGCTATGCGCGGATCGCCGGCCGGCCGCTCGATCTCAGCCGCATGGCCGATCTCATGGGGTACGGGCTGGTCGAAATGACGCCCGGCGGGCGACTTCGGGTGACGCGCTCCGGCGTGCCCGTGCTCGACGCCGTCGTCGCCGACCTTGCGGCGTAGCTTTGCGACCGGGCGCGAGCGGCGGGCCGCACTGCCCGCAAGCGGAATGGCCCGATCCCTTGACACTCTCCGGAGCGCGCACCTAAATGAGCCCGTCGCCGCTGCTCGCACGCATTG
>JAEULX010000022.1 GCA_016793685.1 Bradyrhizobiaceae bacterium | reverse complement strand
GCCGCTGTCCGACCTGATCCGCTTCGTCGTCGCGCCCGACGGCCGCGTCGTGGCCGACCTCAAACGGACGCTGCCGGGCCGCGGCGCATGGGTGACCGCCAAGCGCGGCGTGCTGGCGCAGGGGGTGCGGCGCGGCGCCTTGCAGCGCGCCCTGGGCGGACAAGCGACCGTGCCGGCTGATCTGCCCGCCCTCACGGAGCGGCTGTTGGAGCGTTCGGTGCTCGACGCGCTCGCCATGGCCCACAAGGCCGGGCAGGTGGCCGCGGGCTACACCAAAGTCATCGCAGCCCTGTCATCGGGCACGGTGGCGGCACTAATCCATGCGCGCGAGGCGGCGGCCGACGGCGTGCGCAAGATCGCGGCGGCGGCGCAACGCCAGGCGGACGCGGCGCCGATTATCGAAACATTCACTTCGGCAGAATTGGATTTGGCACTCGCCCGCCCAAATGTGATACATGCAGCGCTCCTGACCGGACACGCAGGCGCGGCGGTCCTGGCGCGTTGGCGCAGCCTCGACCGGTTCCGCAGCGACAGCGACGACGGCCGGGGCGACGCAGAGGCGAGGACCACTGACCCCGCACTAGGATCGTAATGACAGAGACGAAGAATACCGGCGAAAAGACCCTGACGGTCGCCCAACCCAAGACCTTGTCGCTCAAACGTTCGGGCGTCGAGCAGGGCATGGTGCGCCAGAGCTTTAGTCACGGCCGCACCAAAGCGGTGGTGGTCGAGAAGGTGAAGCGTCGCGCCGTCGGGCCGGGCGAGGGAAAGACCGGCGAGCCGAGTGCGCCGACGCCGCCTCCGGGGCCGGCTGCGCCGCGTCCCGAGAGCCGCGGCGGGTCCGGGCGCGGCCAGGCCGCACCGCAAGGGGGGCACTCCAGGCCTTCCGGCGTCGTTTTACGCACGCTGACCGAGGAGGAGCGCAGCGCACGGGCGCACGCGCTTGCCGACGCCAGGGTGCGCGAGGCGGAAGAGCGCAAGATCGCCGAGGAAGAGGCGCGCCGCCGGGCCGAACGGGAAACGGCGGAGCGGGTCGAGCGCGAGGCGGCGGAAACGCGCAAGCGCGAGGAGGAAGAACGCCGGCGGCACGACGACGAAGCCAAGCGCAAGGCCGAGCAGGAGGCCAAGAAACGGTTCGGCGACGAAGAGGCCGCGAAGGCGAAGGCCGCGGCGGCGGCCGCTCCTGCGGCGGCGCCCGCGCCGTCGAAGACTCCGGCAGCGGCGTCACCGCCTGCGATCAATACCCGCACCGCGGTGCTCGAGCCCGACGAAGAGGAAGCGCCGCGCACGGTTCGCCGTGGCGCAGGCCCGCCCCGTCCGGTCCCGGCGCCGAAGCCTACCCGCAGCACCACGCAAAAAAGCCGCGGCCGCCTCACGGTGGTGACTGCGCTCGACGCCGGCGAGGTGCGCGAGCGCTCGGTCGCCTCGTTCCGCCGCCGTGTTCAGCGCCTCAAGGGGCATGCCGCGAGCGAGCCCAAGGAGAAGCTCGTGCGCGAGGTGACGATTCCGGAGGCGATTACCATCCAGGAACTCGCCAACCGCATGGCCGAGCGCGCGGTCGACGTGATCAAGCTGCTGATGAAGCAGGGGCAGATGGCGAAGATCACCGACACGATCGACGCCGACACGGCCCAGCTCGTCGCCGAGGAACTTGGCCACACGGTCCGCCGCGTCGCCGAGTCCGACGTCGAGGAAGGCCTGTTCGACAAGGCCGACGACCCGGAGACGCTGCAGCCGCGCCCGCCGGTGGTGACCATCATGGGCCACGTCGACCACGGCAAGACCTCGCTGCTCGACGCCATCCGCGCGACCAATGTCGCCGGCGGCGAAGCGGGCGGCATCACCCAGCATATCGGCGCCTATCAGGTCACCAACCCGTCCGGGGCCAAGATCACCTTCATCGACACGCCCGGCCATGCCGCCTTCACGGCCATGCGCGCGCGCGGTGCGAAAGTGACCGACGTCGTGGTGCTCGTGGTCGCGGCCGACGACGGCGTGATGCCGCAGACGGTCGAGGCGATCCAGCACGCCAAGGCGGCGAAGGTGCCGATCATCGTCGCCGTCAACAAGATCGACCGGCCGGACGCCAAGCCGGAGCGGGTGCGCACCGAACTGCTGCAGCACGAAGTTCAGGTCGAATCGCTCGGCGGCGACGTGCTCGACGTCGCGGTGTCCGCCAAGCAGAAGACCAATCTCGACAAGCTGCTCGAGGCGATCAGCCTGCAGGCGGAACTGCTCGACCTCAAGGCCAATCCGGATCGGCCGGCCGAAGGCACCGTGATCGAGGCCAAGCTCGACCGCGGCCGCGGCCCGGTGGCGACCGTGCTGGTCCAGCGCGGCACGTTGAAGGTGGGCGACATCGTCGTCGCGGGCGCGGAATGGGGGCGCGTGCGCGCGCTCGTTTCCGACACCGGCGCGTCGATCGACCAGGCCGGCCCGTCCACGCCGGTCGAGGTGCTGGGCTTCAACGGCACGCCGGAGGCGAGCGATCGGCTCGCGGTCGTGGAAAACGAGGGCCGCGCGCGCGAAGTCACGGCTTACCGGGCGCGCCAGCGGCGCGAGAAGCTCGCCGCCCGCACGAGCGGCATGCGCGGCTCGCTCGAGCAGATGATGACCCAGCTCAAGACCGCTGGGCGCAAGGAGTTCCCGCTGCTCGTCAAAGCCGACGTGCAGGGCTCGGTCGAAGCGATCGTCGGCGCGCTGGAGAAGCTTGCGACCGAGGAGGTCGGTGCGCGGGTTATTCTGTCCGGCGTCGGCGGCATCACCGAATCGGACGTGACGCTCGCCGAGGCCTCGGGCGCGGCGATCATCGCGTTCAATGTGCGCGCCTACAAGGAAGCGCGCGAGACCGCCGAGCGGCTGGGCATCGAAATCCGCTACTACAACATCATCTACGACCTCGTGGACGACGTGAAGAAGGCGATGTCGGGCCTGCTCGCTCCGACGCTGCGCGAGACGACGCTCGGCAACGCGCAGATCCTGCAGATCTTCAGCATCTCCAAGGTCGGCAAAGTGGCGGGCTGCCGCGTCACCGACGGCGTCGTTCAGCGCGGCGCGAACGTCCGGCTGATCCGCGACAACGTGGTCATCCACGACGGCAAGCTCGGCCAGCTCAAGCACGTCAAGGATGACGTGCGCGAAGTCACGGCCGGCCACGAGTGCGGCATGTCGTTCGAGAACTACCAAGACATGCGGGTCGGCGACGTGATCGAATGCTACCGCGTCGAGCAGGTGCAGCGCACGCTATGATGAAAGCGTCCGGCCTCTTGCCGCTGGCGGGGACCGGAACCAGATAGCAGCGATTGATCCGGGCGAGGGCATACCGGAAAATTCAATATCCCCTCGCCCGATTCCAATTCCGCTCAACGCTGCCCTACCCTCCCGGTTTGATAAGTTTTGATAAGGACTGATTGAAAGCTGCCATGGCTCACCATCAACATCGCGACCGCCCCGGCGGCCCTTCGCAGCGCGCATTGCGCGCCGGCGAACTGGTGCGCCACGCGCTCGCCGAGATTCTGGCGCGGGGGGCGGTGCATGATCCGGTGATCGAGACGCACCTGATCACCGTCGCCGAAGTGCGCATGAGCCCCGATCTGCGGCTCGCGACGATCTACGTGATGCCGCTCGGCGGCCATGACGAAAAAGCCGTGCTCGCGGCGCTCGACCGCAACAAGCGGTTTCTGCGCGGCGAAATCGCCCACCGCGTGAACCTCAAATTCGCGCCGGACATCCGTTTCCGCATCGACGAGCGCTTCGACGAGGCGCAACGCATCGAGGATCTGCTGCGGTCGCCGGCGGTGGCGCGCGACCTCGAAGGACCGGCCGACGAGCGCCAGACAGGCAGCGACGAATGACCCCCGGCATCGGCAAGCGCGTCACCTTCCCCGCGCATGGGGAGGCGGAGCGGCCGCAACGGGCCGGGTGGGAGGACGCCGCCGGCCAGGATCCCGCGCCCGCCCTATCGCCCGCCTTCCCCAGCCCTCCCCCGCAAGGGGAGATGGAGTCGGGCGGCGCAGCCGACATCCCATCGTCCGTCGCCCGCGAACGGAATCGGCGCGACCGAACGGACCAGAAGGCGCGGCCGAAGCGCGACGTGCACGGCTGGCTCATTCTCGACAAGCCGGTGGGGATGACCTCGACGCACGCCGTCTCGGTGGTCAAGCGCCTGTTCTCCGCCAAGCGCGCGGGCCACGCCGGCACGCTCGACCCGCTCGCCTCCGGCTGCCTGCCGATCGCGTTGGGCGAAGCGACCAAGACCGTCATGTACGTGATGGACGGGCGCAAGCATTACCGTTTCACGGTGCGCTGGGGCGAGGAACGCGACACCGACGACGCCGAGGGGCGCTCCGTCGCCACGAGCGAGGAACGGCCGTCGGCCGAGGCGATACGCGCGCTTCTCCCGCAGTTCACCGGGACGATCGAGCAGGTGCCCCCGCGCTATTCCGCCATCAAGATCGAAGGGGAGCGCGCCTACGACATCGCGCGCGACGGCGAGGCGGTCGAACTGAAACCCCGGGCGATCGACATCCATCGGCTGGAGCTTCTCGATACGCCCGACGCCGACCACGCGGACTTCGCCGCCGAATGCGGCAAGGGCGCCTATGTGCGCGCGCTTGCGCGCGACATCGGTCGCGCGCTCGGATGCTTCGGCCACGTCTCCGCGCTGCGCCGAACCGCCGTCGGTTCCTTCACCGAAGCGGACATGATTCCGCTGGCACAACTTGAGGCTTTATGCGATAGAGCCGCAATCGGCGAGGCTAACCTCGCCGATGCGCTCTTGCCCGTCTCGACCGCGCTGGACGACATCCCGGCGCTGGCCGTTAGCCGGGCGGATGCGGCGAGGCTCCAAAGGGGTCACGCCGTTTTGATGCGTGGGCGGGACGCCCCCATCGTCCACGGCACGATCTATGTTACGGTCGCGGGCCAGCTCGTCGCCCTCGCCGAGATGGACCGTGGCGAAATCGTCCCCAAGCGCGTGTTCAATCTCGCCGGCGTGCATGGCAGAGCCGGCCGACAACAGGGTGTATGACGATGTCGATCACGACGACTCGCAAGGCGGAACTCATCGGCTCCTACGGCGCCAAGCCCGGAGACACTGGATCGCCCGAGGTGCAGGTCGCAATCCTCTCTGAGCGGATTTCGAATCTGACCGAACATTTCAAAACTCACGTCAAAGACAACCATTCGCGGCGCGGCTTGCTGAAGCTCGTGTCGCAACGCCGCCAGTTGCTCGATTATCTCAAGCGTGCCGACGAGCCGCGCTACCGCAGTCTGATCGAGCGGCTTGGCATTCGCCGCTGAGGGCGGCCAAGAGGTCTGGGCTCCGATGGCCCGACGAACCAAGGCTGAAGAACGCCATGGCAGGATCGCCGGATGCTGCGACGCGTTGCGGATGGTCCGCAGCGCGACAGCATCCCGCCGTCTTGCTCATGGCTTTCGGCAGTCCAACCGAAAACCATGAAAGAAGCTACTATGTTCGATATTCATCGCGTGGAAATCGACTGGGCGGGACGCAAGCTGGTGTTGGAGACCGGCCGCGTCGCACGCCAGGCCGATGGCGCCGTGCTCGCCAGTTACGGCGAGACCACGGTGCTCGCGACCGTCGTGGCCGCGAAAGAGCCCAAGGTCGGCATCGACTTCCTGCCGCTGACCTGCAACTACCAGGAAAAGACCTACGCGGCCGGGCGCATTCCCGGCGGCTACTTCAAGCGTGAGGGGCGCCCGAGCGAGCGCGAAACGCTCACCTCGCGGCTGATCGACCGGCCGGTCCGTCCGCTGTTCGCCGACGGCTGGCGTTGCGACACGCAGGTGATCGCGACCGTGCTGTCGCACGACCTGGAGAACGATCCCGACATCGTCGCGATGGTGGCGGCGTCGGCCGCGCTCACCTTGTCGGGCGCACCGTTCATGGGGCCGATCGGCGCCGCGCGCGTCGGTTTCATCAACAACGAATTCGTCCTCAATCCGCAGATCGACGAGATGCAGGAGAGTCATCTCGATCTCGTGGTCGCGGGCACCCAAGACGCCGTGCTGATGGTGGAATCGGAGGCGCGGGAGCTCAACGAGGAGGTCATGCTCGGCGCGGTGATGTTCGGCCACCGGCACTTCCAGCCGGTGATCGACGCCATCATCCGCCTCGCCGAGAAGGCCGCGAAGGAGCCGCGCGAGCTGGTCACTCCGGATCATTCGGCGCTCGAGCAGGAAATGCTCGGCGTGGTCGAGGCCGACCTGCGCGCGGCCTATGCGATCCCGCAGAAGCAGGAACGCCACAAGGCGGTCGACGCCGCCAAGGCGAAGGTGAAGGAGCACTTCTTCCCGCCGGGAATCGAGCCGGTCTACCAGGAGCATCACGTCCTCAGCGTGTTCAAGGACCTGGAAGCCAAGATCGTGCGCTGGAACATTCTCGACACCGGCCGGCGGATCGACGCGCGCGACCTGACGACCGTGCGCCCGATCGTCGCCGAGGTCGGCGTGCTGCCGCGCACGCACGGTTCGGCGCTGTTCACCCGCGGCGAGACGCAGGCGCTGGTGGTCGCCACGCTCGGCACCGGCGAAGACGAGCAGTACATCGACGCGCTGGAGGGGACCTACAAGGAAACCTTCCTGCTGCACTACAATTTCCCGCCCTTCTCGGTCGGCGAGACCGGCCGGCTCGGCTCGCCGGGACGGCGCGAGGTCGGCCACGGCAAGCTCGCCTGGCGGGCGATCCACCCGGTGCTGCCGCTGCATCACGAGTTCCCCTATACGATCCGCGCCGTATCCGAGATCACCGAATCGAACGGCTCGTCCTCGATGGCGACCGTGTGCGGCACCTCGCTCGCATTGATGGACGCCGGCGTGCCGCTGCATGCGCCGACCGCCGGCATCGCCATGGGCCTGATCCTCGAAGGCGAGCGCTTCGCCGTGCTCTCCGACATTCTCGGCGATGAGGATCATCTCGGCGACATGGACTTCAAGGTGGCGGGCACCGAGAAGGGCGTGACCTCGCTGCAGATGGACATCAAGATCGCCGGGATCACCGAGCAGATCATGCGGGTCGCGCTCGGCCAGGCCAAAGACGGCCGCCTGCATATCCTCGGCGAGATGTCGAAGGCGCTCAGCCACCACCGTGCCCAGCTCGGCGAGCACGCGCCGCGCATCGAGGTGTTCTCGATTCCGGTGGACAAGATC
>JAEULX010000017.1 GCA_016793685.1 Bradyrhizobiaceae bacterium | reverse complement strand
GAAACGCACATCCTCATGGTGAGGAGCGCGGCGAAGCCGCGCGTCTCGAACCATATGACTTGGCAGGGCGTTGCTCATCCTCCGAGACGCCGACCTGCGGTCGCTCCTCAGGATGAGGGCTTGAGGGACGCCCCGGCAATGACGTGAGGGACGGCCTGGCAAAAACCTGAGGGATGGCCTGGCAATAAAGAAGGAGCGGGCGTGCTCCGATACCGCCGACGCGGCGGTTTGACCCATCACTTTAAATAGCAATTCAATTGCTCATATGCACGATGGGCGGGCGTCTTCGCGGCGGGCGATGCGGACGCGAACCCGCCAGGATTATTCGCGACTAACCGTAGATACCCTGCTCTGCAGAACCTCCCACTCTGCTCTGCAGAGCCTCCCACTTTGGTTTCCCGGAGGGTACGGCGAATGAGACTCCTGTTGACGGAAGACAAGCTCCTTCGATGTCCGGTGTCGGGCCGCCGATTCTTGGCCGCGATCTTCGCTTTCGGCATGCTGCCGACGGCCGCATTCGCACAATTGGTGGAAACCAAGGAGAGGCGCGCGGCGTGCATGGCCGACGCCCTCATGCTGTGCAGTTCGGTCATCCCGAACAAGGCGCGCATCGCGAGTTGCCTGGCATCGAACATGGAGCGGCTCTCGCCGGGCTGCCGGGCACAATTTGCAAAGTATCAGCGCAGCCGCTGACGGGCGCGCAGCGCCTTATGCGGCGGCGATCGGTGAGGCGCTCAGACTCGGTCTGCAGCGCCCGCGGCCGGCTGCGAACCGCACCGTGTCGTCCTTCCGGGGCGCGGGCGATAGTCACTTGATCGGCGAGCAAGCGAAGCGCGTCGGCGCGGCCCGCCTTGTCGTCATTCCGGGGCGCGGGCGCTAGTCCGCGAGCCCGGAATCCAACCTCGCACGCCGGCTATGGATTCCGGTGCGGGCGGGCTGATCTCCTCCGGCCATTCCCGCGAAAGCGGGAATCGAGCTTTGCCGGTGCTGGGTCCCCGCTTGCGCGGGGACGAACGGACAATTCCAACCGCGCCGCCCGTCGATACTCCGCGGCCTTCGCCGCCGGCGGCTACTCCGCGGCCTTGCGTGCGGCGACGATCTGCTCCGCCGGCTTGCCGGTGAGTTCGGCCATGTGGTCGAACTTGAAGGTGAAGGTGCCGACGCCGGCGGTGGCCGAGCGGATCTCGATGATGAGGTCGCCGATTTCCGATTCCGGCATCTGCGCGCGCACCGCATCCCAGCCTTCCCAGCCCTCGCGGGTGTCGAAGCCGAGAATCTGGCCGCGCCGGCCGGACAGGATCGCGTTGATCTTCGCGGTCGCGTCGGTCGGGCACACGATCTCCACATGATGGATCGGCTCGAGCAGCACCGGATTGCACTGCGGCAGCGCCTCGACGATGCCGATGCGGCCGGCGGTGCGGAACGCCATGTCGGAGGAGTCGACGGTGTGGTAGGAGCCGTCGATCAGCGCCACCGCGATGTCGACCACCGGGAATCCCAGCGGGCCTTCCTTGAGCGCGTCGATCACGCCTTCCTCGACCGAGGGGATGTAGTTGCGCGGCACCACGCCGCCGGTGATGCGCTCGGTGAACTCGAAGCCGCCGCTGCGCGGCAGCGGCTTGATCTCCAGCACCACGTCGCCGAACTGCCCGTGCCCGCCCGACTGCTTCTTGTGGCGGCCGCGCTGGGTGATCGGCTTGCGGATGGTTTCGCGATAGCCGACGCTCGGGCGGCGGCGCTCGATGGCGACGCCGAAGCGGTCGGCGAGCCGTTCGGTGGCGACGCGCAGATGCATCTCGCCCTGGCCCCACAGCACCACTTCGTGCGCTTCCGGGTTGTGCACCACCGTGATCGAGGGGTCCTCGTCGACCAGCTTGGTCAGCGCCTGGCCGAGCTTGACGTCGTCCTTGCGTTCCTTCGCCGAGATGGCGATGGAGAGCACCGGCGGCGCCGGCGCGATTTCGGCCACCGCCTTGTGCGGCGTCTTGCCGGTCGAGAGCGTGTCGCCGGTTTTCGCCCCGTCGAGCTTGCCGAGCGCGACCGTGTCGCCCGCCGCGGCCGCGGGCCGCTTCTCATGGGTCGCGCCGGTCAGCTTGAACACGCCGGCGACGCGGCCGACCTCGTCGGTGGGCGAGTGCAGGTTGGCGGAGTCGGCAATCTGCCCGGCGAGCACGCGGGCCACCGACAGCTTGCCGCCGTGGGTGGTGTGGAAGGTTTTCAGCACGTAGGCGACCGCCTCGTTGCCGGCCTTGACGCCGAGCCGCTTCGCCGTCTCGGCGACGCCGGGCGCCTCGTGGCGCAGCGCCTTCAGAAGCCGCAGCACGCCGTTGGTGCGGGTCGCGACGCCCAGCAGCACGGGGACCACCTGGCCTTCGCGCAGCTCCTTGGCGAGGTCTTCGAACACCTTGTCGCGCGGCGGGGCGATGTCCTCGAGCAGCTGCTCCATCAGCTCGTCGTCGTGGTCGGCGAGCGTCTCGAGCATGGTGAAGCGCGCCGTCTTCTCGCGGTCGAGCGTCTCGCCCTCGAGCGGAACGATCTCCGAGGGCATGTGCTCCTTGTAGACAAAGGCGCGTTCGAGCGCGAGATCGACGAAGCCGTTGACGATGTCGCCGTTCCAGGTCGGGATCTGGCGCAGCAGCAGCGGCACGCGGGAGGCGGGCTGCAGCAGCTTGAGCGCGTCGGTGAGGTGCGTGTCGGCCTTGTCGATCTTGTTGAGGAACAGGAAGTGCGGGATGCCCAGCGCCTCGATCTCGCGCAGGATGAGCTGGAGCTGCGGCGTCTTCTTCTCGTCGGCTTCGCACACCACGATCGCGGCGTCGACCGCCGGCATCGCCGCGCGCATGTCGTGCCCGAACTCGACCGAGCCGGGGCAGTCGATGAAGGTGTAGGTATCGCCCATGAAGGTCGTGGTGGCGGCGGTGAGCTCGACGCTCATCCGATGCTCGCGCGCCTCCTTGCCGGCATCGCCGACACTGGTTCCCGCGTCCACCGATCCCTGCCGTGAGATGGCGCCGGTGCGGGCGAGAATGGCTTCCAGGAGGGTCGTCTTGCCGCTCTGAAACGGCCCGACGATCGCAATGCAGCGTGGTCCTCTTGGTCCGCCGTTGTCTCCCATTTTATTCTCCGTCGTTTCGATCTCGGCTCCGCCTTGGGAGCTTATCGTTCCAGCGGCCGCGCTGCTTGGCAAGGGCGAGCGCTGCCGCATCGTTGTTTCGGTGGCGCGGGCGGCTGCTCGCACCGGATGTCGGGCGAGGCGTTCGGCGTGGGGAAAACACGCGCGCGTCGCCCGCGGTTCGCGACGCTTCCGCCGGCCGCCCGTCCTGCGAGACCAGTTGTGGGGGTTAACGCACGAACTGCAGGTCGAGGCCGGCGATGCCGGCGGCAAGGTTCAAACCTTTCTGACCCTGAACCGAAACCGGTTGGAGCGCAACCGTGCTGCCGGACCCGCCGACGAGCACGTTGGCCCCGAGGCCGGCGATAATGGACGCTTCCGCGCTCGCGCCGCCATAGGCGCCGGCGAGCCCGCCCGCGGACCGGTTCGTCGGCGCATAAACGACCCAGATCATCACGCCGCCGGTGGTCGCGCCGATGTCGAGCCCGACCCGCGTAAAGCTGCCGGTGTAGACTTCGACCGGACCGGGAACCGCCGGCGTGAAGGTGCAATAGACTTGGCGTTGCGAGCCCAGGATCAGGCCCAATCCGGCCGAAACGTCACAGGTGAGGCTGCCGGCCTGCATCCGCTCTTCCGCCGGCGCCGCGGTGGCAAGAAAAACTGCGGCGAGAGCGCAGGCTCCCGCACTGTGCTTTCTCATAAACTCCCCCGGCCGGGCCGCGGCGCCCCGGCGCACATGCGCTAGGTGAGATTGCCGCAAAAGCGCTGAATGCGTTCGCAGGCTTCCTGCAGCACCGGGGCCGCGGTCGCATAGGAGATGCGGAAATTCGGCCCGAAGCCGAAGGCCGATCCCTGCACCACCGCGACGCCCTCGGCGTCCAGCAACTCGGTGACGAAATCCTCGTCGTTGTTGATCACCTTGCCCGACGGCGCCGTCTTGCCCATCGTGCCGGCGCAGGACGGGAACACGTAGAACGCGCCGACCGGGGTCGGGCAATGCAGGCCGTTCGCCTGGTTGAGCATGGACACGACGAGATCGCGCCGCTCCTTGAACGCCTTGTTGTTCCGCGGGATGAAATCCTTCGGTCCGTCCAGCGCCTCGACCGAAGCCCATTGCGAGATCGAGCACGGATTGGAGGTCGACTGCGACTGCACGGTCGCCATCGCCTTGATCAGCGGCTCCGGTCCGCCGGCGAACCCGATGCGCCAGCCGGTCATGCAATAGGCCTTCGACACGCCGTTCACCGTCAGCGTGCGGTCGTAGAGCTTCGGTTCGACCTGCGCGACGGTCGAGAACAGGAAATCGTCGTAGACGAGGTGCTCGTAGATATCGTCGGTGAGGACGTAGACCTGCTCGTGCTTCACCAGCACGTCGGTCAGCGTCTTCAGCTCGTCGCGCGTGTAGGCGGAGCCGGTCGGGTTGGACGGCGTATTGAGGATCAGCCACTTGGTCTTGGGCGTGATCGCGCGCGCGAGCGCCTCCGCGGTGAGCTTGTAGCCCGACTCCTCGGTGGTCTTCACTTCGACCGGGGTGCCGCCGGCGAGCAGCACCATTTCCGGATAGCTCACCCAGGACGGAACGGGAATGACCACCTCGTCGCCCGGATTGAGGGTCGCCATCAGCGCGTTGTAGAGCACGTGCTTGCTGCCGACCCCGATCGAGATCTGGCTCGGCTTGTAGGTGAGGTCGTTCTCGCGCTTGAACTTGCGGGCGACCGCCGCTTTCAGTTCGGGGATGCCGTCGACGGCGGTGTACTTCGTCTCGCCGCGCTCGATCGCCTTGATCGCCGCCTGCTTGATGTTCTCCGGCGTGTCGAAATCGGGCTCGCCCGCGCCCAGTCCGATGACGTCGCGGCCGGCCGCCTTGAGCACGCGCGCTTTGTCCGCGACGGCCATGGTCGCGGAAGGCTTGATACGGCTGAGGGAGGCGGCGAGGAAGCCCATGTCTGTCTCTTCGTCCTGTTGCGGGGATGTGGTAGCGGCAGCCTCGGGCAACAGCAAGGCCGCCGACGCGAAAACGGCCTGCGGCCGGCTTCGGCTCAGTCGCTTCGCAAACGGCTACAGGTTCACTCGGCGCGGAACAAGGTGCCGTATTCCTCCGCGGCCTGGCGCAGCAAGTCCTTGACTTCGTTCGCTCTTACTGCGTCCGTCGTGCCCAGGGAACGGCCGGGGGCGCCGGGCTTGTACAGCATGATGTCGCGCCCGACGACGTTGACCGAGTGCTTCGGGCCGTCATAGCTCTGGCCCGAGGCGGTCTGCGTCTGCACCAGCCAGAAATCGGCGTGCGCATGATTCGTCGAGCGGTGATCGAGGTTCAGATCGAGCCGCACGCCGACGCCATGCGGCCGCAGCGCTGCATCCGCATCCGCCACCGCGGGTTTGAGCACGTGTTCGACCCAATCGACCCCGATCTGGAACGGGTCGGGCCTGGTCTGTTCGGGGCGCGTGTCGCTGGCCTTCTTACGCCCGGCCAGGAACGCTTCGCTGATGTCCGACATGCGAGGGCTCCGTTGTTCTTGAACAAATAATATGGGGAGCGGCGGTTCCAACCCCCTGCGCTGGAGCATGCTACCACATTGCGCGCAATCCGTTGGGCGATACTTGCCCCAGCCGCCGGCTGTGGCCCGTCCGACGGTGTAGGCGCTCGCGGGCGGTTGCGCTACGAAGAGGGCTGCCGCGACGGGGAAGGGACGGAGCCTCGGTGTTATGGGCATCGAACGAAAGCGACGGCGCGCGCGACATAGATTCATGTGGGCGGCATTATCGAGCGCATTGATCGTCGTCGGCGCGGTGTGGAGCGGCGCTGCGCATGCCGGCGACGACGTGGCCGTCACCGGGCGCGCCGGTTACCTGTCCGAATGGGAGGTGACGGGCAAGGCGCACGCGACGACGGCCGGACAGCAGACCGAGTTCGCGGGTCCGCTGGTGATGAAGCATATCGGCCTCTGCACCACCAACGGCCCGGTGGAAAAGTCCGGCGAGATCCGGTTTCGCCGCACCGGCTTCCTAACGTCGCGGATCGAGGGGCAGCTGAGTTTCGCTGACGAGAAATGCACCTTCACGGCGCGTGAGGGGACGACCTATGACGGCATCATGCAGTGCCCCGGCACGCGCGGCGTCCCGTTCAGCCTCAAGGTCGAATAGTCACGCGGGTTGTCGCACGCGCCGAGCGGAAGGCGTCGGACGAAACGCACACGCGATCGACCCCCGCGCACCTCCGATCGACCCCCGCGGATCGCTTCTGGCGCAACCCGGATTATTCCGGCCCGGCTGCCGTCCAGGCCGGGATGGCAAAGGCCAGTTCGGCCTGCGGGTCGTCGCCGCGTTCGATCGCCCCCTCGATCATCGCCGTTAACGCCGGCGCGATCCCCACGGACCCCCGGGTTTCGCGGTCCCAGTAAGCCTTGATGGCGGGGATCACCTCGGAGGCGTAGCGGACGACCTCGACTCCCACTTCCCCTGCAACGAAATTGCAGGCCACCATCCGGTCGAACATCGCAAGGACCGGATCCCAGTAGCCATCGACATTGAGGAACACGATCGGCTTCTGATGGTGGCCGATCTTCATCCAGGTCATCTGCTCGACCGTCTCGTCCAGGGTCCCGACGCCTCCGGGCAGCGCGACAAAGGCGCTCGAACGGTCGAACATCGCTTGTTTGCGGGTGTGCATGCTCGTCGTGATCACGAGTTCATGCAGATTGTCGGGGGGCCTTTCGCGGGCGCAGAGCGAGGAAGGGATGATGCCGACCACGTGGCCGCCGGCGGCGATGGCGGCGCGGGCGACGACGCCCATCAGGCCGAGCGAGCCGCCTCCATAGACCAGGCCAAGATTTTCCCGCGCCAGTTCGATGCCGAGTTCGATCGCGCCGGCGGAGAATTTCGGATCGTTGCCCTGGCTCGATCCGCAAAACACGCAGACGGAGCGTCGCGTCATCCATGCCGGCTCCGCCAGTTGCGGAGCGGATAGAATGGTCTGCGGGTGATGTCGCCCCTTGTCTGACATGACGCGTGCCCTCGGGATTCTCGGCTTCGGCGGACTGCTTTCGGCCGAAAACAAAAATCCTCCCTGGGTCTACCGGGAGGCGAGGTTCTAGCATTTACAGCAAAAATGATAGTGGGACGACACTCTCATGAAACTTTGATTACGTTCGCTTTTTCCGTGAAGGTTGAGTGACCGCATTTTGCTATCTTGGCGATGGCGGGGTTGGGTCCAAGCACGCCGCCGCGGGAGGCGGCCCGCCCGGGCGCGCCGCCGGCATTGTCTTAAAAGCGGGAGCATCCTGGGCGCGCTCGTGTCCCGCCCCGCCGAACCGCCGGGCGAGCTTCGTGAGCTGGCTGCCGAAACCCTCGACGGACATCTTTGTCCAGTGTGGGTCGAGGTGGGGGTGGAGCGTGACCACCATCCGCGCCTGATCGCCTGCAGCGCTGAAGCCCACGTCGATCAGACTCTCGTAGGGCTCGCAGCCGGGGACGAAATCGATCACATGCACCAGCCGCAACCGCTCGTGCGGACGGAATACGGCGTAGGTTCCGCGCGTGCCGTGGGAAAGCGGCTGACCCATGGCTTTCATAGCGGCGATCGCCTCGGGCGCATCGGCGATCATGTCGTACTCGATCGCGCCACCTTCGCGCGCCTCGAGAACGTGAACCTCGACGCGAAAGCCCTCAGGACCCCACCACGACTCAAAGCCCGCTTTCGTCGTCCAGAGCGCCCATAGCTCTTCGATCCGCGCGCGATAGGTGCGCTCGATGACCACGACGGCCTGCGGCGCGGCGGCGCCTGCCGGCAAGTTCGATGCGCTCATGTCTCTCTTGCTCCTACGGGGTGGTGTTTCCGTCCTTACGTCGTTCCTCGAGTGCAGCGCCGAAGCGATCGAGCCGCGCTTCCCACAGCTGCCGATAATCTCTGAGCCAGGCCTCGAGCTCCCGAAAAGGTTCGGGCCGAAGTGTATAGAGGCGGTGCTGTCCATCAGGCCGCACGGTGACGAACCCGGATTCATGCAGGATCCGCAGATGACGGGAGACGCCGGACTGATGGATTCCAGCCTGCCGGACGATGTCGCTCACCTGCCGCTCGCCGTCGCGCAGCGTCGCCACGATGCGGCGGCGCGTGGGATCGGCCAATGTGGCGAAGGCATCAATATGCATGATAGTGTATATGTATACACGTGCATAAATTGATCGTCAAGAAGCTGCCCACTCGGGCGCCGAAGCATCGGCGCGAGCGCCTGACGACGGATTTTGGGATTTCCCGGCCCCCACCGCGGCAGGGGAATAACCTCACTGCACGCGTGGTCTAAAAGAGGAAGTCATTTCCTTGACATTACTAGGAAATACACCGACATGCACAGGACCGTGAAACCGCCCGCCGCGCCGAGGGCTTGCGCCCGAAGCCGCCGCAAGGAGGGACGCCGATGAACATCGCGACCCCATCGCCCACCGGCGCTGTCGTCGCCATGGCGTCGCCGAAGCTGGACCCGCTGTGGGACCGGTTGCGCGAACAGGCGGAGGCAATGGTGCGGGCGGCGCCCGAACTGGGCGGCCTCGTCATCTCCGCCGTTCTGAGCGCGCCGTCGTTCGAGATGGCGGTCGCCCGGCGCATCGCCGCGCGTCTCGCCAATGCGGAGATTTCCGCGCATCTGCTCGGCGACACCTTCGCCGAGGCGTTCGGCGCCGACGCCTCGATCGTGCGGGCGATCCGCGCGGACGTGCTGGCGGTGCTCGACCGCGATCCGGCCGCCAACCGGCTGATCGAGCCGGTGCTGTATTTCAAGGGCTTCCATGCGATCCAGACCCACCGTCTGGCGCATTGGATGTGGCGGCGCGGCCGGCGCGATTTCGCGCTTTATCTGCAAAGCCGCTCGTCGGAAGTGTTCCAGACCGACATCCACCCGGCGGTGCCGTTCGGCGAAGGCATCTTCCTCGACCACGCCACCGCCCTCGTGATCGGCGAAACCGCGGTGGTTGAGGGCGGCGTCTCGATCCTGCAGGGGGTGACGCTCGGCGGCACCGGCAAGGAAACCGGCGACCGCCACCCGAAGATCCGCCATGGCGTGCTGATCGGCGCCGGCGCGAAAATCCTTGGCAATATCGAAGTCGGCAATTGCGCCCGCGTCGCCGCCGGTTCGGTGGTGCTGCAGTCGGTGCCCGCCAACACGACGGTCGCCGGCGTCCCGGCGCGCACCGTCGGCCCCGCGGGCTGCTCCGACCCCGCGCGCTCGATGGACCAGTTGCTCAGCCGCGAGGCCTACGAGTCGTTCACCTACGTGATCTGACCGCGGCGGCGCGATCGCGGCGGGTTCGCCCGCGCCACGGGTGAGCGCGCCGGCGGGCTTTTGCACATCCCCTACGGCGCAATTTGTTCGCTCGGGCCGCCCCGGATACGATGCCGGCACGAGGTGCGAGTCGCCCATGCCCATCCGCCAGCTCGATCCCGCCGTGATCAACCGCATCGCCGCCGGCGAGGTGGTCGAGCGCCCGGCGAGCGTGGTCAAGGAACTCGTCGAGAACGCGCTCGACGCGGGCGCAAGCCGCATCGAGGTGTTCACCGAGGGCGGCGGACGGCGGCGTATCACGGTGACCGACGACGGCTGCGGCATGACGCGCGACGACCTCGCGCTTGCGGTCGAGCGCCACGCCACCTCGAAGCTCACGGGCGATGATCTCCTCGCCATCCGCACGCTCGGTTTCCGCGGCGAGGCGCTGCCGTCGATCGGGGCGGTAGCGCGGCTGGCGATCACGACCCGCCAGGCGGACGCGCCCCATGCCTGGTCGATCGCCGTCGAGGGCGGGGCGAAGTCGGAAGTCAGGCCGGCGGCGCTGGCGCTGGGGACGCGCGTCGAGGTGCGCGACCTCTTTCATACGACGCCGGCGCGGCTGAAATTCCTCAAGACCGAGCGCACCGAGGCGGAGGCGATCCGCGACGTGGTGCGCAGGCTGGCGATGAGCCGCCCGGACGTCGCCTTCACGCTTGCCGGCGAAGAGCGCGCGCCCGCCACCTATCCCGCCGCCTTGCCGGAAGCCGGGCGGCTGGCGCGGCTGTCCGCCGTGCTCGGGCCGGAGTTTGCGGCGAACGCGATCGAGGTGGGCGGCGGCCGCGACGGCCTTGCCATCGAGGGGTTCGCCGGCCTGCCGACGCTGAGCCGCGCCAATGCGCTCGGCCAGTATCTCTTCGTCAACGGCCGCCCGGTGCGCGACAAGCTGATGCTCGGCGCAGTGCGCGCGGCCTATGCCGATTATCTCCCGCGCGACCGCCATCCGATCGTGGCGCTGTTCGTCGCCATCGACCTGCGCGAGGTCGACGTCAACGTGCATCCCGCCAAGGCCGAGGTGCGTTTCCGCGACGCCGGCCTCGTGCGCGCGAGCCTCGTGCGCGCGCTAGCCGATGCGCTCGCGCGCGGGGCCGGGCGCGCCGCCACCACCGGCGGGACGGCGACGATCTCCGCCTTGCGCGGGCTGGGCAGCGCGCCGCCGCGCGGATGGGACTGGCGGCGCTCGCCGGCGCGGCCCGATCTCTCGGCGGCTGCCGCTGCGTTCGCGACCGCGGGCGCCGCAGCGCTCGATGCGTTCGCGCCGCAATTCGCCGAAAGCGCGCAGGCCGCCTTCGATGTCGGCGCGCCTTCAGCCGACACACGCGCTCAGCCGGCCGAAGCCGTGGCCGAGGCGCTCGACCGGCCGCTCGGCGCTGCGCGCGCGCAACTGCACGAGACCTACATCGTCGCGCAGACCCGCGACGGCGTGGTCATCGTCGACCAGCACGCCGCGCACGAGCGCATCGTCTATGAGCGCATGAAGGGCCAGCTCGCGGCGAGCGGGATCGCGCGGCAGGCGTTGCTCATCCCGGAGATCGTCGAACGCGACGAGGCCGACGTTGCCCGCCTGCTCGCGCGCGCGGACGAACTCGCGCGCTCTGGGCGTGTGATCGAATCGTTCGGCCCCGGCGCGGTCGCGGTGCGCGAAACGCCGGCGCTGCTCGGCCAGGTCGATGCGCGCGCGCTGGTGTGCGATCTCGCCGAGCACATGGCCGAATGGGACGAGGCGCTGCCGCTCGAGCGGCGCCTCCTGCACGTAGCCGCCACCATGGCCTGTCACGGTTCGGTGCGCGCCGGCCGC
>JAEULX010000004.1 GCA_016793685.1 Bradyrhizobiaceae bacterium | reverse complement strand
CCAGGACGTGGGTGAAGATCAAGAATCCAGACAGCCCCGCGATGAGGTGTGAGTGTGGGCGCGCTGAGCAGAGCCGCAACTAACCGAACGCGGACGAGCGAACGACGCTAAGAGCCAGAAGCGGACATTAAACGTCGGCTCGCCGGACCAGAGAACCGCACCAGCCTTGCACGGCGCAGCCGTTGACGATCTGCCGGCCCAAAGAAAACGCGCTCGCGCCGATCACCGGACCGGATAGACCTCCGTCGGCGGTGTCACCGGTTGGTTTGCCGCTTTCCAGCTCAACAGTCCGCCCCGATACCAAAGCACGTTCCGGAATCCCAATTTCATCGCCCGCAGAGCGGCGTTGTAGGATTCCCAGCACTGCGAACTCGCGCAGAAGAACACGATCGGCCGGTTGGGATTGAGGCGCACAAGGCCGGAGAGCACCGTCTGGAAGGAGTCCTGAAGACCTCCCTCGAAACGTCCGTTGCCGTAATTGCCGGCGCCGGGAAGATGGATCGCGCCGGGGATGGTGTAATGACCGGTGCGTTCATCGAGCACATCGATGACCAACGCCTGCGACCTCAACTCCTCCAGCTCCTGCGTGGTGATGCGGCGCGCGCCGGGAATCGTAATTGGCGTCTTGCTGCCGACGTCGTATTTGAGAGTGGTCTGCGGCCGGACGCCCCAATCGGTCATTTCGTCCGCATAGTTGCTCGGGAAGGCAGGCGCCGCCGGTGCCGTCGAGCGTGCGGCCGGCGACGCGCTCGCCTCCTGGATTTCGATATCGCTTGGGGTCGGTTTCAAGTCGCGCATCATCGCTTGCGCAAGGCTGCGTGCGCTGTCGATCTCCTTTGTCGTCATCGATTTTTCGAGCTTTTCGAGCCGCTCGACGGCATCCTTGTTACCGAGTTCCCGCGCGACGTTGTAATGCGCCCAGGATTTCACCCGGTCGGCGGTAACGCCGCTTCCACCCGCCAGGTAGGCGCCGATGGTGAAGTGGCAGGCTGCGTACGAATAGGGCGCGCAGGCGCGCGCTATTTCGAGACCCTTGGGTCGGTCCTTCCACGGCGGCTCCCGGCCGACATCGCCGTACAGCAGAGCGAGCTGGCGCGCCGACGACAGCGATCGTCCGTTCGAGGCCGCCTTTTCGAATAAGCGCGCGCCTTCCGCAGGGCTTGCGATCTGCTTGTTCTTGTAGCGGTCGACGATCCAGCTGGCGAGGACGCGCTGCGCGTCGGTGTAGCCGAGATCGGCGGCGCGGCGCAGGTATTTTTCCGCTTTCTCCGCATCCGCCGGCACCCCTGTGCCGTTCTGGAAGAACGCCGCGATCATGACATTGGCTGCGGGGTCGCCCAGTTCAGCGGCCGTCCACATGAGGTCGGCGGCGCGCGTCGGGTTTGCCGCTGCGCCAAAGGCGCCGGAAAGCACGCCGACAGCCAGCTGACGCACGGCGAAGGCGTCGTTCGACTGCGCCGCCTGCTCCGCCAGGCGGCTAGCATCTTGGACATTCTGCGGAATGCCTTGCAGCTTCATGGTCTGCAGGCTGCCGAGAATGGCCATTGCTTTGACGTCACCCGCATTCGCCGCCGTGCGCAAATAGCGCGCCGACTCCGCCTCGAGCTGGCCGCGAACCTGCGCGTCGGCGGGATCGTCGGAAAGCCGCAAGGTCGCGATGCCCTTGAGCAGATTGACGGTGGGGTCGTTGGCGTCGGCATTTTTCAGGGCGTCGATGATGCCGCTGGCTTGCTTGTTCCGATAAGCCGCGAGCGCAGCGTGCAGGGCACTCCTGAGCTGCGGTGGCCGGTTATTGAACTCGGCGGGATCAAACGCGATGCGCCAGTAGTAGAACCCGCTCGGCTTGGACATGTATTCGTCGAAAGCGATTGATCCGGCGGCCGGTGTGGGTGCAGTTTGGACGGGCTGCGACGGTTGCGCCGATGCGCTGTTCTCGATTTCCTCGATCGATGCCCAAGGCGACGGACGCGTCGCGTCCGGATACTGGAACACGACCAAGGCCGGCGCCGGCTTGAGCTTCTGACGCTGCGATCGCGCCTTTTCCGCTGCATCGGCGCGCTCCTTTGCCGTCAGCGCATTGCCGAGATTGTCGACGGTGTCCGCCTTGACGCTCGGATGCCCGAGGTCGCGCGCAATGAGGGCAAAGACATAAGCGCGAAACGCGTCTTTAGCGGTCCCCCAGCCGTTCTGATAGACGATCGAGTTGCTGTACTGGCAGAACGTATCGGCCAAACCCGAACACTGTTTGGCCAGTTCGAAATAGCGCGCCTTGTCGTTCCAGGGCGCATCGCGGCCATCCCAGCCATACAGGGCCTGCAGCCTGTTCAGCGCGAACCAGGAATGTCCTTTCTGCATCGCGCGTTCGTACCAGCTGACCGCATCGGCCGGATCGTTCGACGTTTTGGCCTTGTATTGATCCATCAGGACATCGGCGAGCATGATCTGCGCGCTCGTGAGCCCGGCCACGGCGGCGCGCCCGAGGAAATCCATCGCGGCGGCACGGTCGGCGGAAACGCCGATTCCTTCCGACAGGACGTGCGCGTAGTGGAACATGGCCTGCGGATCGCCGGCCTCCGCCGCCTCCTTGAACAAGGAAGCGGCACGGTCGGGTTGGAAACTGCCGAATTCCGCGCTCATATAGGCGATGGCGGCGACGCGTTTTGCCTGCGGATCGCCGCTCGCGGCTGCCGCTTCGATCAGACGCTGCCCCTCCTCGACGTTCTTCGTGATGCCCTTCGGAACAAGGATCAACACGCGGCCGAGCAGCGCCTCGGCGAGCGTGTTGTGGCCAGCCGCCGCGGTTCGCAGCGCTTCCTCGGCAGCCTTGCCGCTCGCTTCGTCGTTGCGCATCAGAAGCCCCAGTCCGCGCATGAAGGCGACGTTGGGATCGCGCCCGTCGGCCTCCTTGAGAATATCCCCGATCTCGGCGCCGCGGCCGTTCCGGTAGGCTGCGCGCGCCGCCAGCAGGCGGTGCTGGTCGCCCGCACGCGAATTCCGGAAGGCGGTCTCCCCGATCTCCAGCAGCATTACGTTGGCAAGCGAGGGTCGCGCGATCTCCGCAG
>JAEULX010000259.1 GCA_016793685.1 Bradyrhizobiaceae bacterium | reverse complement strand
GCGCAGGGCCTGTTCTGGGCGGGCGTCGCTTCCACGTTCGTGATGGGCCTCGGCACCGCCATCACCGTCGCCGCGATTGCGACCTTCGCGGTGGGCGCGAAGACCCTCGCCAAGCGCTTTACCGCCCATCGCGCCGGCGGCAGCGTCATCGTCATGCGCGGCATCGAAGCGGCTGCGGCCGTGCTCGTGCTTGTCTTCGGCGTGGCGCTGCTCGCGGGCTACATGGTGACCGAGCGGATGATTTGACGCATGTTCCGGTTGCGCGGCGAGCCTCGCGTTCCCCGGTTAAAATGCGATCGCTCAAGCAGACGCTAAGCGAGTTCAGCGAGTTCCGATTGTTCGGAACGGAGTGCGGTCCCGGCGCGCGCCCGTTCGCCGCCCCTCAATTCCTTGTCATATCCGCGCTCGCCAACGCGAGTAAGTTTGCCTCTGAATTATGGGTGGATACAATCAGGCGTTGACTTGTCGGGAGATGCGCGAATGAGCGAGAGGGTGGATACGTCCTGCTGCGTGGTCGGCGGCGGGCCGGCCGGGATGATGCTTGCATTCCTGCTCGCGCGCGCGGGCGTCGATGTCGTCGTGATGGAGAAGCATGCCGACTTCTTCCGCGACTTCCGCGGCGACACCATTCACCCCTCGACGCTCCAGCTCATGTACGAACTTGGGCTTCTCGCGCAGTTTCTGAAACTGCCGCATCACAAATTGCACTCGGTCGGCGCGCGGATCGGCAGCGAGCAGGTGACCATTGGCGATTTCAGCCGCCTTCCCGTGCAATGTCCCTATATCGCCGTCATGCCGCAGTGGGATTTTCTGAATTTCCTGGCCGAGCAGGGCAAGCGCTATCCGACCTTCAAGCTGATGATGCAGACTGAAGGAACCGACCTCATCGAGGAATCGGGCACGGTGGCCGGCGTGCGGGCGAAAAACCCGCAAGGCGAGTTCGAGGTGCGTGCGCCGCTCATCGTCGCCTGCGACGGGCGGCATTCGACGATGCGGGCCCGCGCCGGTCTGGCGGTCGAAAATCTCGGCGCGCCGATGGACGTGCTGTGGTTCCGCCTACGCCACGAGCCCGACGATCCCGAGGAGAGCCTCGGCTTTTTCGGTCCGGGATCCATTCTGGTGACGATCAATCGTGGCGATTACTGGCAATGCGCCTATGTCATCCCGAAGGGGTCGTTCGACGCGCTGCGCAAGCAGGGGCTGGAGGAATTCCGCAGCCGCGTCGTCCACATCCAGCCGCGGTTCGGCGACCGGATATCGGAGATCGGCGACTGGGACGCGGTGAAGCTCCTGGAAGTCCGCGTGGATCGCCTGAAGCGCTGGCATAAGCCTGGGTTGTTGCTCATCGGCGACGCCGCGCACGCGATGTCGCCGGTCGGCGGCGTCGGGGTCAATCTCGCGGTTCAGGACGCCGTCGCCTCGGCCAACATACTTACCGCGCCGCTCCTGTCGGGTGTCGTCAATGAGAGCGTGCTGAGCCGTATCCAGCGGCGGCGGGAATTGCCGGTCGCCATTACACAGCGTTTGCAGATCGCCGTCCAGAACCGGGTGATCGGCCAGGTGCTCGCAACCCGCGGCGAGTTGAAGCCGCCGATGGTCCTCGGCCTTTTCAACAAGTTCCCCATGCTGCGGTATATTCCGGGACGCATCATCGGCATGGGCGTACGGCCCGAACACGTGCATACGCCTGCGGCGGTGTGAGCGTTACTGATCGAGCCGGTCGATGAACCATTTGAGGATGCGCACCCAGACCTCGTCCTTGCCCACGGCGTCTTCGATGCCGTGCTCGAGGTTGGGATTGTCGTTCACCTCCATCACCACGATGCCGTTGGCCGTCTCCTTCAAATCGACGCCGTAGAGTCCGTCGCCGATCGGCTTGGCCGCGCGCACGGCGAGATCGACCACCTCGCGCGGCGTCTGCTCGAGCGCGAAGGTCTTGAACCCGCCTTCGCGCGCGGTCCCGTCCGGCCGGTGCTTCACGATCTGCCAGTGGCCGCGCGCCATGCGATACTGGCACGCGAACAGCGGCTCGCCCGACAACACGCCGATCCGCCAGTCGAACTCGGTGGGCAGGAATTTCTGCGCGAGTACCAGATCGGTTTCCTCGAACAGTTCCTCGGCGACGCGCTTGAACTCCTCCGGCGTGGACACCTTGTGAACGCCGCGCGAAAACGAGCCGTCGGGGATTTTCACCACCAGCGGCAGGCCGAGTTCGTCGATCGCCCGCGGCAGGTCGGCGACGTCGGCCAGCATCACCGTGGGCGGCGTCGGCACCTGGTTCTGCCCCAGCAGCTCCATCAGGAACACCTTGTTGGTGCAGCGGATCATCGAAATCGGATCGTCGATGACCGGCATGCCCTCCTGCACCGCGCGGCGCGCGAACCGATAGGTGTGATTGTCGATCGAGGTGGTCTCGCGAATGAACAGGCCGTCGTATTCGGCGAGTTCGGCGAGCTGCCGCTTGGTGATCGGCTCGATCTCGACCGACAGCTTTTCGGCGATGCGGGCGAGATGCTTGATCGAGACCGCCGAGGACGGCGGCATTTTCTCGTTGGGATCGTACAGGACCGCGATGTCGTATTTCGAGACGCTGCGCGCCTTGGGGTCGCGCCAGTCGCGCCGCGTGTGCTCGTGCAGCGATTCGCGGAAGAAGGCCGCTTCGCCGTTCGCCAGGCGGGTGATGCTGCGCGGCCGGATGCGGTCGATCGATAGCCAGGCCGCGCTCGTGTCGACGGCGACTTCGAGCGCCGGGCAACGGAACCAGTCGAACAGCAGCCGTCCGAACGGCTCGAAGCGCGGATCGCGGCTGATGCCGAAGCAGACGAACAGCTTGAATTCGCCTTCCGGCTGGAACTCGGCGCGGCGGGCGCAGCGATTGAGTTCGTCCTCCAGTTCCGGCAGCGCGTGCTCGTAGAGCTTCGATTCGCGCAGCTCCAGCATGGTTTCGACGCTCGGCATCACCCGATGGCCGCGCGCCTCAGCCAATAATGACGCGTAATAGCCCTTCGACTGGTAGGCATAAGAGCGCGACAGATTGATGAGTTTCGAGCGCGCGCCCTCGAACAGCCGCGGGCGGGCAAGATAATCGCCGGTGACGATGACCTTGTGCGGCGTGTCCGCGTTGGGAAAATCCCTGGGCTGGTCGACGAGTATGACCCAGCCGGTCATGACGGAAGCCCTTTCCGGATAAGGATCGTGGCCCCCAGATGATCACGCCCGCACCGTGTCATGCGCATGAAGGCGCCCCAGGGCACAGCAAAGGTTTCCGGCTCAGCCGCGCCGTCCTGTTCGTCCCGGGACGCGGCCGGATCGTGCACCAGCACGAAACGGCCCTCGCGTCCGAAGGCAAAAACCCAGTGCGGCTGTCCTTTTGGGGTCATGTGGCGGCCGGAGAGGAGCGCGATGGCCACAGCGCCCGCTTCCAGGGCGGGCATGACAACCGATTCGTCGGCATTTGTCAGGTGGACGGCGAGGCCGAGCGCCTGCGCCTCCTCCGCAAAATCTTCCTGGGCGATCCGCATGAGCCGCTGTTCCTCGGCCGATCGCGCCGTGTCGAGAAAATAGGGGCCGGGCCGGCTCACGAAGATTTCAGGAGACAAGCCGCGCCGCTTGAGCGCCACGGCCATGCCGAACGGCTCGCATCCCCCAGGAGCGTTTTGCATGAAGATCGTCGTCGCCTCGCGCCAGAGCCGTAACTCCATCGCCGGGGACGGGACAAACGTGCGATCCGCCCAGGCGAGCGCCATCAACAGGCATGCGGGGCCGCACGTGTACGCGGTGTTTTGATGGAAATAAGGCGGCGCGTCGGCAAGGCCGGCGAACTGCGGCGTCAATCGCTTCTCGAAGCGCAGCGCATGGCCCCTGTCCTGATAGTATTCGTGGTGCCGGCCGAACTGCCGGTAGCCCGCCTTGCGGTAAAGGGAGATGGCGCGTGCATTGTTTTCGTGCACCTCGAGGCGCAGATATTGGCAATCGCGCGCGCTTGCCGCCCCTTCCGCCGCCGCGAGCAGCGCCTGGCCGGCGCCACGCCCGGCGCAATCGGGATCGACGGCGATCGAGTACAGCCGGGCCACATCGCTCGTGCGCCGAACCAGCACCACCGCCGCGCCGCACAGGCCGCCTTCCGTTTCGGCAACGAGCACGGCGGCGTTCGGCGAAGACAGAAAATGACGCACGCTCCGGCGCGACATGCGGTCGCTCGCGAACACCCGGTTCTCGAGGGCGAGCATGGCTTCGAGGTCGGCGAGCGAGGCGGTCCGCGCGACGATCGCGGACGGCGCACCCGCCGCGGACCGGCCTTGCGTGCCCGACGCACCGTCACGGAGTTTTGAGCGCATTGATGTCTCTGAGCGATGCGACGCCGGGGGTTCGATGCAAGGTGGGATGACGCACGGCCGGCGGGGTTGGGACGATCGTATTGCCTAACGGAACGCCGCCCGCCATGTTAGGCGTAACGTAGGGCTATGCATGATGTCGCTTGCGCTCGATATCAAGTCCCCTGAGCAAGAAGTCGCGGCGGCGCCCCCGCACGTGGTGCTCGACATCGGGGGCATGACGTGCGCCGCCTGTGCGACACGCGTCGAGGCGGCCCTGCGCCAAGTGCCCGGCGTTGAACAGGCGAGCGTCAACCTCGCCCTAGAACGCGCCGACGTGGCGCTTCGTTCCCCCGCGGTGACGGCGTCGCAACTGGCCGCCGCCGTCGAGCGGATCGGTTACCGCGCCCAGCCGCGCGCGGCGTCGCTCGCCGACCGCCGCCGCGAGGAGCAGAAGCGCGAGGCGGCGCGGGCGCAGGATGAACGCCACCAGTTCGGGCTGCTCATCGCATCGGCCGCGCTCACCCTCCCCCTGCTGCTGCCGATGATCGTTGCGCCGTTCGGCCTGCGCCTGCACCTGAACCCGTGGATCGAACTCGCGCTCGCCACCCCCGTTCAGTTCATCGTCGGCGCACGTTTCTATCGGGGCGCCTGGAAAGCGCTGCGCGCCTATTCCGGCAATATGGACGTGCTGGTCGCGCTCGGCACCTCGGCCGCCTATGCCTTCAGCGTCTATATGCTCGCGATGCGCGGCGC
>JAEULX010000218.1 GCA_016793685.1 Bradyrhizobiaceae bacterium | reverse complement strand
GCTCGGGAGCAAAAGCGGGGTCCGCAGCGCTGCTGGCGAGCGCGACGTGCAGTTCGCCGGTGCGGCGTCCGATCATGCGCCCGCGATTGAGGTAGGCCGCATGCGCGTCGCCGGCGTCGGGAATTTCCGGCAGGACGCGCGCCTCTTCGAGGAACCGGTCGAGGTAGTTCCCTGCATGCGCCCAGGCGTCACCCTGGTTGTCGATGAACTTGTGCAGCACCGCGATCGCCGAGCGCCGGTCGCCTTCGACAAGTTCGATCGTTCCCAGGAGCGGCGGCGTATTCGAATAATTGGCGACGTCGGTCAGGAAGCGTCCCATTTCCAATTCCGGGTTCGTTCCCGCCGACAGGCGCCGGTAGAATTTCAACACAAAAGAGGCATTGATGATCACCGTTGAATTCGACTGCTCCGCCCCGCTGGCGCGGACCTGGGCGATCGGCGGCAGTTCCTGCGATGCGAAACGGGCGGTCGGACGCAGCTCCAGTTGCATCGTGGGCGAGGCCGGGATCGCGCGCTCGGCATGGATGTCGCGCACCAGGGAACTGACGAGGTCGCGCTCGGCGACCGCGTCGATGAGGACCCCCTCGCGACTGGTCTGCCGCACCGGCGCGACCACCGAGGCGGGCGGCGCGGTCGCGCGGTCGATCTCGCCCCAGCTCACGACCAGCGGCATGACGTACCGCATCGTTCCGCGCGGGGAGGCATGATCGATGAGGGCAAGGACAGGCGGCAGCTCGCCATCGCCGAGCGGGATCACCGCGCCGACGCGGGAACCGCCGGCCTCCGAGCCCTTCGCCGCAAACCAGCGGCGCGTTCCGAGATAGGCCGGCAACACCTCCCGCTCGAAGTGGTGGCCCGACCGTCCCTCCGAGATCGACCGCCAGCCGCGATCCATGACCACGGTAATCCACTCTCGTGCGCTCGCGGTATCCGCGCTCGCCATCCCAGCCTCCTCGGTGAGCTGAAACCAGAAGAATCCGTACGGCGCCAGGGTAACGACGAACGGCCCGTCGTCGATCCGCCGAAATCGGGAGCGTCCCAGCATTTCGACCGGGACCCGCCCCCGCCACTGCGACAGGTCGATTTCGGTCGATTGGGCCGCGCGCGACAGGTTGGCGACGCAGAGAATGACCTCCTGTCCGTAATGGCGCAGGTAGGCCATGACCGCGCGGTTGGTGGGCCGCAGCATGGTCATCGTTCCGCGGCCGAAGACCTTGGTGGTCTTGCGCACGGCGATCATGCGCTTCATCCAATTCAGCATCGAGGAAACGCTGCGCGACTGCGCCTCGACATTGACCGCCTGATAGCCGTGCACCGGGTCCATGATCACCGGCAGATAGAGCTTCGCCGGATCGCAGCGGGAGAAACCGGCATTGCGGTCCGAGGTCCATTGCATCGGCGTGCGCACGCCGTTGCGATCGCCCAGATAGATGTTGTCGCCCATGCCGATTTCGTCGCCGTAGTAGAAGATCGGCGTGCCCGGCAGCGACAGCATGAGGCTCTTCATCAACTCGATCTTGCGCCGGTCATTGTCCATCAATGGCGCGAGCCGGCGGCGAATGCCGAGATTGATGCGGGCGCGCGGGTCGGCCGCATAGGTCGACCACAAATAGTCGCGCTCGGCGTCAGTCACCATTTCGAGCGTCAGTTCGTCATGATTGCGCAGGAACAGCGCCCATTGGCAGTTGCCCGGAATGTCCGGCGTCTGCCGCAGGATATCCATGATCGGGAAACGGTCTTCCTGCGCGATCGCCATGTAGATGCGCGGCATCAGCGGGAAGTGATAGGCCATGTGGCATTCGTCGCCGTCGCCGAAATAGGCGCGCACGTCTTCCGGCCACTGGTTGGCTTCGGCGAGCAGGAAGGTGCCGGGCGCGTAGGCGTCGATCTCCGCGCGCAGGCGCTTGATCAGCGTGTGCGTCTCGGGAAGGTTTTCGTTATTCGAACCCTCCTGTTCGCAAAGATAGGGAATGGCGTCGAGACGGAAGCCATCGACGCCGAAATCGAGCCAGCGGCGCATCACCTGGACCATCGCCCAGAAGACGCGCGGATTTTCGTAGTTGAGATCGGGCTGGTGGGAAAAGAAACGGTGCCAGAAATAGGCGCCGGCTTCCGGATCCCAGGTCCAATTCGATTTTTCGGTGTCGGTGAAGATGATGCGCGTGTCGAGGTACTTCTGATCGGTGTCGCTCCAGACGTACCAGTCGCGGGCGCTCGATCCCTTCTTGCTGCGGCGCGCGCGCTTGAACCAGGGGTGCTGGTCGGAGGTATGGTTGATCACGAGCTCGGTGATCACCTTCAGCCCGCGGCGTTTCGCCTCGCTCATGAAGCGGCGAAAGTCCTTCATCGAGCCGAAGTCGGGATTGATCCGACGGTAGTCCGATATGTCGTACCCGTCGTCGCGACCGGGGCTCGGATAAAACGGCAGCAGCCACAGCGCGGTCACGCCGAGGTCTTGAAGATAGTCGAGCCGCTGGGTGAGGCCGTTGAAATCGCCGATGCCGTCGTCATTGCTGTCGTAGAACGCTTTGACGTGCAGCTGGTAGATGATCGCATCCTTGTACCAATGCGGATCGATCAGCGTTTCGGCTGGCGTTTCCACGCCCGCAGGTGCGGTAAAGTCAGAGAGGAGGTTCATGGCGCGATGCTTCAGGCAGGAGGTGCGGGCAGGGGTCGTTTTAGAAGACGCCGGCTGCCCTTTCGATAATGCTTTGTCTGCAGGTCGGGTGCTTTTCGGTTTTTGTCATGCGACCGATTGCTGTCATGCGACCGATTGCGTCCCTGGGTCCGACCGGCAAGTCGCGGCCATCGAAGGGGATTTCATAACGGCCGCGAAGGGGGAGCGCAACCGAACGGGCGGCGCCGTGCCGGCCGTCGTCCGCTCCTCCAACGAGCGAGATTACTCGTGCTTTTTCTTCCAGCATCAATGATCGAACGCGAGAAAGGATGAACGGGCTGCGGCGCGTGATTCCGCCGCGTCGGACTGCGGCCCGGCGCCGCGCCGGGGGATCGCCAGATTGATGAAAAACTGGGCTAAAAATCGGCGCGACATGACCCCCCTCCGGCCCCGCCCTTCGGTGCGACATGGCCCGGCGCGGCGGGCTCCGTCACAAAGAACGCATCATTGTTCCTTTGGTTCTCCGGCCCGGGCGGCGGGATGCGGGTTCCCCGCGTCCCTGCCGGGCGGCGCGGCAACGACGAAAGTGTTGCGCGCGTTGCCGGTCCGGCTATGGTTCGCCGGCTTTGCGCGTGCCCTGGCGGGCTCGCGACCCTTGGTTCTGACGGTCCCCGCGTCTCGGCCGGCGCAGTAAGCTAAAGGCTTCTGCCGGTGCGAGGTCCCCGCACTAACGGTAGGTAACCAAAATCAACTCATGGCGGACGAAGATCAACTCAGCGCTCAGGCAAAAGCCTTCGGCGTCGAGACGAGCTATTACGATGCCCTCGGGACGCAACGCACGCCCAGCGCGGAAGCGCTGCGCGAGATCGTGAACGTCCTCGAAATCCACGCCAGAGAGGCGGGAGCTGCGGCCACCCCGCCGGTACGCGTGGTGCGTCAGGGCGGCGACGGCCGCCTCGACAATGCCTGCGGCGACGGCGGCGGCTGGCGCCTGGTCGAAGGGGACCGCGAGGTGGCTCACGGCGCGTGTCACGGGCACGCGATAACCTTGCCGGCGGAATTGCGGGTCGGCTCGTATCGGCTTCTCGCGGGGCATGACCCGAAGGAGGGGCAGCCGCTCATCGTCGCACCCCCCAAATCCTACCAGCCCGCCATATTCGACGACGGCCGGCGCGTCTGGTTGCTCGCCGTGCAGCTCTATTCGCTGCGGTCGCGCCGCAACTGGGGGATCGGCGATTTCACCGATCTCAAGACGCTCGTGCAGATCGCGGGCATGCGCGGCGCGGCGGGCATCGGGCTCAATCCGCTCCATACGATCAATCTCGATGATCCGGGAATGATCAGCCCTTATTCGCCGGCCAGCCGCCTCTTCCTGAACGTCCTGTACGTCGATGTGGAAGCGGCGCCCGAGTTCCCCGGCCTTGCGGCTGCGGGCCTTGCCGAAGAGGTCGAGCGCCTGCGCGCGTCCGAACTCGTCGACTATGCCGGCGTCATCGCCGCCAAGCTCAAAGGCCTGCGGCTTGCCTACGACGTGTTCCGCGAGCGCGGCAGCCCCGAGCGCCGCGCCGATTTTGACGCCTTCAAGCGCGAGCGGGGGGCGACGCTCGGCGGCTACGCCGCCTTTACGACGCTTCATCGCAAGTTCGGTCCGCCGTGGTGGAACTGGCCGGCGGAGTGGCGCAATCCGACGGCGGAGAAGATCGACGAGCTGTGGCGTAGCGAGGGGGTGGAGATGGACTTCCACGCCTATATGCAATGGCTCGCCGACCGCCAGCTCAAGGCGTGCGCCGATACGGCACGTGAGCTCAACATGCCGGTCGGTCTCTATCTCGACGTCGCCCTCGGCGTGTCGGCCAACAGCGCCGACGTGTGGAACAACCAGGGCGCGTATGTGCGCGAGCTGTCG